>DFAQ01000039.1 GCA_002365865.1 Pelotomaculum sp. UBA3102 | reverse complement strand
GCAGGCATGCCGGGCAAACACAAAAAAGAAGCCCGGTTTGGGGCTTCTTTTTTATGACTCCATTTGCTTTGCCAGAAAGCCTGCCGCTGTCTCCGCAAGCTTTGCTTCCAGGTCGCCCATTTGTACGCCCTGTTCTTTGGTCGTAATGATTACTGCCCCTACCGGATCTCCTTCGGCGATTATCGGCGCTATTACCGCGCAATTATACTTAATGTCCTCATCGAAAGTCAAGAAACACGGTTCGCTGAAAACCTTCATCTTTCTTTCTTCCATTACTTTTTCGATTTCGGAGCTGATTTGTTTGTTCAATAATTGTTTTTTCGGCGCACCTGCGACTGAAATGATTGTATCTTTGTCAGCTATGCAAGAAATGTGTCCCAGTGCTTCATTAAGTGAATCAGCGTATTCCGAAGCAAATTCACCCAATTCACCTATAGGAGAATATTTTTTTAAGATTACCTCCCCTTCTCTGTCGGTAAAAATTTCAAGAGGATCCCCTTCCCTGATACGCATGGTTCTTCTGATTTCCTTAGGAATCACCACTCTGCCGAGATCGTCGATGCGGCGTACTATTCCTGTCGCTTTCATCTCTGTCACCCCCTTTATGTACTATATTATACGCAGATTCAGGGTTGATTAATCAGAACCGGAAAACAATCTTGGTTCAGGATTGATTACCATTACTGCTCAAACCGTTGTAATTAATGGAGCAAGTAACAGAATTCAATAATTTAATTTTTTATAGTCTTCACTTTAAAAAGAAATATATTAATAAAAATACCGGTTAATTATTGGGATTAAATAAAAAACCGCCCGGCGGGCAGTTTATTTTTTGCACGTGTAAGCACCTGATATGCCTGATTACGCTACTGTCAATTTAATGTTATCTCCGGTACAGGCCACGAAATCCTCCCTGGTATTTCCGCAATTTCGGCATATTACATAAAGAACGCCGCACAGGTCGCTTTGAGCCACATAAACATCGAAGCAGTCCGGATCTTCATTGCCGCAATCACACCTGAATTTAATCACATCTTCACCCCGCTTGATACTTAATACAATAACCCAATTGTATCATACAACGGGCACCCGGACAGCTGGTAATCCTTTTAAAAAGACCGGCGCCACAATATTTTTTAAGGGTATTTGGGAAAGATATGGTACTATACTGCCTGCCGGTTCAATATTCGGCATAACTTTTGCGCCGGGCAAAAAGTTTGACCAGCAACATTCCGGCCACAAAGCCGCCGATATGGGCCCAAAAAGCCACCCCCGGTGCCGCCTGTTGCGTGAGACCCGCGGCCCCCTGCAGGAGCTGCAGGACAAACCAAAGGCCCAGAAAAATAACCGCGGGCACAGGTATGATCTGAATAAAAACCAAAATAAATATCAGGGTCAGTACTTTGGCACGCGGGAAAAGGATCAAATACGCACCCAAAACTCCGGCAATAGCACCGCTGGCACCGATCAGGGGGGTGTTTGACAGCGGGGTATAAAAGATGTGCGCCAGTGTAGCAATATACCCGGATACCAGGTAAAAAACCAGGTATTTAAAATGACCCATCCGATCCTCCACGTTGTCCCCGAAAATCCACAGGTAAAGCATGTTGCTCAATACGTGGAACCAACCGCCGTGCAAAAACATCGCGGTCGTAAGTCTTACCATTTGCTCTCCGGTAAATCCCTGGGCCGCAAACTGGGCCGGAACCACTCCGTAGGATAAGATATAATAATCAAAAAATCTCCCCAGGGATAACTCATAGAAAAAAACCACCAGGTTTATCACGATAAGAAGTATATTTACAACGGGAAAGCTCCGGGAAGGAACGTTATCCTTTAGAGGTATCGTGGGGGTCCCCTCCTTCTTGGTTTTTTTCAAGTACGGACAGGGTATCCGTCAAAACTTTCCCCGCCTGTTCATTAATAACCAGTTCCGCTTCAGCGTCCCAGGGAGTGGCATCCCGGTTTATGATTACCAGCTGCCGGACCCTCTCCGGCAGTGAAGCGACCGGATATACCTGAAGACTGCTCCCGACGGCAATAAGCAGCCGGCACCTTGACAAATCCCGGCTGGCGTAAAAAAATTCCTGCCCCAGCGGGTCTTCAAAAAGGACGATATCCGGCCGCAGGACGCCGCGGCACCGCTCACAGCGCGGCGGATTTTTCCCTGAGTTAAACTGATTTACGAGAAACTCAAAGGGATAACTTTCACTACAGGAAATACAACGGCAGGTGCGCATATGGCCGTGCACCTCATAAACTTTTTCCGACCCGGCTTTCCGGTGCAGCCCGTCAATATTTTGGGTAATCACGCCGGCCAGGAATCCTTGTTTTTCCAGGCGGGCAAGCGCCAGGTGGGCCGCGCCGGGTTCGGCGTTAAAAAAATATTCGTTCCACCACTGCATATTAAGCTCATAAAAGGCCCCGGGATTGCGCATAAATGCGGAAACCGAAGCTACCTTCGCCGGATCGTGCTTGGTCCATAAACCGCTGCCGGGGCTGCGGAAATCCGGAATACCGCTTTCGGTGCTGATCCCGGCACCCGTCAGAGCAAAAGTACAGGCGGACTTTTCCAGGAGCTCGGCCAACAATTGAATTTTCTCTTGGTAATTCACTTTTTCTCCCCGCTTTCATCAAGTGATATTTTTATCTCTCCGGCCACAAATTACGCCGGTCAAAAGTCTGCAGGGCCGTCAGAAACCTGGCTTTCAGCTCCGGATAACGTTCCGTTAGTTCGGCCACCAGCTTTCTGGCCTCTTCTCTTTTAGTAACCCCGTTGGCCGGACACGGGTTCGGTATAACCGGCAGTTTTTCCAGCTCCGCCCAGGTACGGACATCCTCCGAGGGAAGATAAATTAACGGCCTAATCATGGTGAGGCCGCTGCGATCGAGAAAAGTGGACGGGGAAAACGTGCGCAGTTGCCCGGTATAAAAAAGGCTCATAAAGAAAGTTTCCAGGGCATCATCCAGCTGGTGACCCAGCGCCACTTTGCCGCACCCCAACTCAAGCGCCTTGCCGTGGAAGGCCCCGCGGCGCAGGTGGGCGCAGAGGGCGCAGGGATTTTGGCCTTTCCCGGCTTTAAATACTATCTCCCCGATCTCCGTCTTGACCACGTGTAAAGAGATGCCCCTGGAAGCGCAGAATTCCTCGAGCAAAGGTAAGTCCACCGGCCAGCCCAGATCGACAAAAACCGCTTCCAGCATAAATTTAACCGGCGCAGAACGTCCGACCAGGTACAGGGCATGCAGCAGGGAAGTACTGTCTTTCCCGCCGGACATCCCTACTGCCACCCGGTCTCCCTCTTTAATCATGCCAAAGTCCGTGATGGCCTTTTTTACCCCGCCCAGAAACCGTTTCCGGAATTTTTTTGCCATAATCAAATACTCCAAATTATTTCATTACGACAACTTTTTATACTACCAATAATAATAGCAACGGCTGATAATGGCAAGCACCGGTAAAATATAAATAAAATTTAAGCGGCTAACCGCCTGAAAAAAATCACGCCCGGGTTAACGTGCAGCTAATCCACCAATCCTTCCAGGAGGTCTGTTTCTTCCAAAGATCTGCCGAAAAAAAAGCAGCCGGCGCTCATAAAAAAGTTAAGCACGGCAAAAAACAAGTATAAGTAACCAAGCACATGATGACCTTTTAAAAGGATATATCCACCGTAAAGCAGTAGGCCGTACAGAAAGTAATTTTTTGCTTTTTTTCTGGAGGCAAAGGCCGAGTCCCGAAAGCCTGTCGCCATGGTTCGCGCGCGTTTCTCATTCCCCGTCCAGAAATCACCCCCGGAGGAGGCGTCTTCAATCCCAAAAGCACCGGCACCGGCCTGCCGGGCCAGATCCATTAAACCATAACGATTAACCAACTTGATATTAATACCTCTGCGGCGGGCCCCCTTCACTACCGCCAGGACCCCTGCTCCGAAATCGCCGGACGTTACTAAAAGCCCGTTATGATATCCTTCCCGGTGTAATGTCCCGGCAAAAGCGCGCACATCGCCCGGCCCGATTTCCCGGTTCCCTTCCTGGTGTTTACAGCATACTGCCACCAGGGTGCCTTTATACACACCTTCAAGGTTGATTCCCGGCTCAATTCCCTCCCCGGTTTTATTTTTGCTTTTATTTACCCGCACCTGCTGGAAACCGGGCAGCGCAACCAGAATATCTCTTACGCAGGGCACAAATTCTTTTCGTGTCTCCAACTTAACAATATCTTCCATAAATTTTTGACCCGCCAGCCACAACCGGCGCCGGAGCCGGTTTTTTTGTTCCCTGGCCTGGAAAAGCTTTTTTGCCAGCAGGACCCCTGCTGCCGGAAGCGGCAGCGACAGCGCCAAAGCCGTCAAAGGGCGGCCGGTGAGATTAACCAGCATCAAAAAACTTAAAAGCCAGCCCAGTAGCAACCCTCCGGCAATATCAAGCCTTTTACCCCAGATACTCCTGGCATCTTCCCTGGGCTGCTGCATGTAGTAACGTAAATAAGCGCCCTTCCTGGCGCGTTCACGCAGGTTCCGGAAACTTAACCGGAATTTTCGCCCTCTCAAGTTAAATATTCCCCGCACTTTAAAAACCATTATTACTTCCTCCTGCTTTTTTACTATAATTCTTCCCAATTTAACCTAAAATGTTACCTACCGGTTTCCTCTTTACTGGAGGTAATTTTTATTGTTTAATGATAATGACACATAATATCACAGGAGGATTAAAAAGTGTTATATGAAAGCACCAGAGGACAATACCAACGGAAGGTTTCGTCCGCGGAAGCAATAAAGATGGGCATAGCGCCGGACGGGGGACTGATCGTCCCCGGTAAAATTCCGTTTATCACCGGGGAGCAACTGCAGGAAATGACCGCTCTGGACTACCGGGGTAAAGCCGTCCGGATTTTAAAAGCATTTTTAAGTGACTACACGGAAAAAGAAATCAGGGAATGCGTGGAACAGGCCTACTCTTCCGAAAAATTTGACTCGTCGGAAGTGGCCCCGGTACGCAAACCGGACGGTTCCCTTTATTTCCTGGAACTATGGCACGGCCCGACCTGCGCCTTCAAGGACATAGCCCTGCAGATCCTGCCGCACCTGCTGACCAAAGCCGCTGCCAAAACCGGCGAGGAGGCCTCCATCGTCATCCTGGTCGCTACCTCCGGCGACACCGGCAAGGCGGCCCTGGAAGGCTTTAAAGACGTGCCCGGGACCAAAATTATCGTGTTTTATCCGGTGCGGGGCGTCAGCGAGGTGCAGAAATTTCAGATGGTTACCCAGGAAGGAGCCAACGTGGCCGTAGTCGCGGTCAGGGGTAATTTTGACGACGCCCAGACCGGAGTTAAAGATATTTTTGGCGACGCAGAATTCAACCGGTTATTACAAAAAGAACATTACCGGCTGTCTTCGGCTAACTCCATCAACTGGGGCCGGCTGGCGCCCCAGGTAGTTTACTATTTCTCAGCTTACCTGGATTTGGCGGCAAAAGGCGCGCTCTCCCCCGGGGAAAAAATTAATTTCGTCGTCCCCACCGGCAATTTCGGAAATATCCTGGCCGCTTTTTATGCCCGGGAAATGGGCCTGCCGGTAAACCGGTTGATCTGTGCCGCCAACGTCAACAACGTACTGACCGGCTTCATCCGCACCGGGGTGTACGACCGGGTAAGGAAGTTCCATAGAACCATCTCCCCTTCCATGGACATCCTTATTTCCAGCAACCTGGAAAGACTGCTCTACCACCTTTCCGGCCGCGACCACGCCCGTATCCGGGAGTGGATGGCCGCTTTAAACCGGTCCGGCGTCTACCGGGTCGACGCAGGGACCCGTGCCCGGATCGGGGAAATATTCTGGTCCGGTTACGCCGATGACAATGAAACATTGACAACCATAAATTCCCTTTACCGCCGCGGCGGTTACGTTGTCGATACCCACACCGCCGTGGGGGTTAGGGTTTATGAAAAGTATGCCGTCGCCACCGGGGACAGTACCAAAACCGTTATCGTCTCAACGGCCAGCCCCTTCAAGTTCAACGAAAGCGTCGCGCGGGCCGTCCTGGGAGAAGATGCCGTCAGGGGTAAAGATGAGTTCCGGCTCCTGGAGGAGCTTGCGGCGGCCACCGGTCTGGAGATCCCGGCCGGACTTAAAAACTTGGACAAAAAACCGGCCCGGCACCGGAAAACCGTCGACCGGAACCAAATGACGGCGGCAGTGGAAGATATTTTACTTCGTTCTATTTAAATTCTTTCAAAAGCGCGTAAGTTTTAGGCAGGTCTTTTTTGCCGACATCCACTCTGACCGTCGTTAGCATAACGGGACTCGCCCCCCTGACGGCAACGGAAGTTATGGTTTTCATCCGGCACTTTACCCCCCGTTGTTTTAAAAAGGCAAACCGGGCCTGGGCCTTTGCCATTTGCATTCCGGGCGCTTCATAGATTGTTTCCCAATTTTTCTGATCGTCCCACTTTAAATAGATACCAAGCAAAATAAGGACCGCAATAACTATTAACGGGACCGAACCGGTATCCAAAATATCACCTCCCGCTGCTGTTACCATTAACATTCCGCCGGAAGACAGGAGGTGCTTTATTTTACACCCGGCACCTTGCGCTCCCGCAGCATATTGATTACCGCGGCATCGGTGGGGAAAGCAAGCGGGGGCGGAGAGGAAAGGTCAAAGTACCCCGCCCGGTCCAAATCACCCTGAGCTTTCAATTCACCGCCGGCCATTTCCGCTTCAAACCAGATGCCCACCGTATGCACCTCGGGATTGTGGAAATTTGATTGTACCGTAAAGACCCCGTTGATTTTTATGTCCAGGCCGGTTTCCTCTTTAAACTCCCGCACCGCCGCGGCGAAAACTTCTTCATCGTATTCCACGTAGCCGCAGGGGATGCACCACAACCCGTTGTAGCTGCTGCCGCTTCTCCTGCCGAGGAGCAGCCGGCCTTCGCCGTCAAGGACGATCACCGCCACCCCGACGATCGGGTTTTCATAAAATATATAACCGCAGCCGGAACAGGTCAACCTTTCTCTTTCCCCGCAATCACGGTAAAACAATCTCCCCCCGCACTTCGGGCAATAAAAAAACCGCTGTTTCATCATTTCACCTCAAACCCGGCATTGATAAAAAAAACCTGGCACATATTACTAAGGTTGCTGATGACTTTACTCACCATTGCGACTTCCTCTGGCACCGGTTTCTCAATAAAACCGCCAGCCCTAAAATCCCGTACACTATTGAAGGGACCCCGGCCAGGTTGGCAATATTAGTTTGAATAATTTATTCCAGATATTTTTTCGGGGTATAAACTCCTTTGAAGGATACTTTTTGAAAAAAAGTACGGTTTCTACAGCCAGGGTGGCTATTATCCCGATAGTTGTCAATACGGAAACCATTAATTCTTTATCTGATGATTAAGGGAAGCACCGGCGCTTCCTTTTTTTAATACCCGGTTCAAAATAAAAAAGTCCGCTATTTATTGCGGACTGACCTGTTTTTTATTGAGATCCACGTACAGGGCATTTTCCTGTTCGTTATAATCGGCCACAAATTTGCCCTTGGTGGTAATATTGAAGTGATTAAAAAATCCCCTGCTGAAAACCTTGGTCTTTTTAATGTTTTGTCCGTCCTGTGCCGCTTTTATCCGGATAGTATTAGCTTCCCCGTCATAAGCTAATTCAACCTTTTCAGTATGTAACTTTTCCCGGGCGTGTTTGTTTAAGACAATAGAATTCTTCGAAAGTGTTACCATTGGTAACTTTGGTACCCGATGACCACGGGGCTTATAAACTTCAAATGCCATTTTTCACACTCCTATTTTTTTATCCATTAAGGCAAATTATAAACAGTAGTTACCTGTTTGTCAAATACTATTAAAGAAAAGTTTAGACATTTTAGCTCTTACTGAAGTTGAAGGCCGATTTTTAAATAATTTTCCTGAAATATTAACGGTCAGTTTAATCCTTAAATTAAAACAGTCGAGATGTTAACATTTAATTTTTGACCACTTTCCTGAGAATTTTTTAAATGTCTTTATATTGGAAGGAAATTCGCACAATTTTTTAGAATACATATAATTATAATTAATAATGATATCTTGACCAAGGCGGCTAAGATGCTCCAGACACCCGGATATCCTGCTGCAGCAGGAAGACTAAAAAATGAAAAGACGGCCGTTGCCGCTTTGTGCGGTAATTTCAGATATTTACGTCGCGCAACCAATACTGCCCCTTTTAAGCGAAAGTTTCGACGTGACTCCAACTGTTGCCGGTGAACCGGGTTATAAATGTAGCTAAAGGAGGCGGCTATAATGGATTTTACCAAAATGACGCTGTCAGAAAGGGCCGGTTACTGTCTTAATATCTATCATACCGGCAAAGGAAAAATCCCTAAATGTTCCGACAACTTTAATGAAAACCGGGAATGCGGCGGCATCTGCTGCGGCCACTGCCCGGAATACACCGGTTGCGGCAGGGAAAAATGCCGGCAGGTCTGGCTTAATCCCTACCTGATTACGGATAAGCCCGAAGGCCGGCTGCACTACGTGGTTTTAGCAACCGGACACCTGGTTTCAGGATCCGTACCGTGCTTAATCAGCGAAATGTATGACGATAATGAATAAACGAGGAATGGTCTTGTCGATAATGCTTGATATTTAGCGCCCATAAGCAGGAATCCGGGCCTATACCGGTGAAATTATTATTGAGGTGTCGCCTGCATGAGAAGAGTTCCCACCAAAGCGCTCCTGCCGGGAATGAAAGTCAGTCATCCGATTTACAACGGCAGGGGAGAAATCTTATTAAACCGAGGGGTAATATTAAACCAAAAATATATTGAAAGCCTGTCCAAGCTGGGCATACCGGTTATCTACATATTTGATGAGGATTTGCCCGACTTATATGTTGAAGACGTGATTGACGAAAGAACCAGGATTGCCGCCATCAACACTACTAAAAAGATCCTGAAAAACCCAAACTCATCCAAGTCGCCCCTTAACTGGTCTCTACTGCGTGAAGCCCGAAATACGATCAACGAAATAATCGAACAGTTGATCGAAAACCGGTCCTTGATGGTAAATATGATTGACATGCGCAGTTTCGATGATTACCTTTTCGCCCATTCCGTAAACGTATGCGTTCTCTCGCTGATCACGGGCCTCTCTCTGGGCTATGACCGGTATAAATTAATGAACCTGGGTATGGGTGCTTTAATGCACGACATGGGTAAAACCCTGATCCCCGCCCAGATCCTTAACAAGCCGGGCCCGCTTAATGAAAGTGAATTCAACGTGGTAAAACAACACCCGGAATACGGGTACACCATATTAACCAGTACCGACTCGTCTTATATTAAAAAGACCTCCGCCCTGGTCGCCCTGCAGCATCATGAAAGGTACAACGGTGAAGGTTACCCGAAAGGACTTGACGGCGATGGTATTCACGAGTTTTCCCAAATCGTGGGTATGGCCGACGTGTATGATGCCATGACCGTGGACAGGGTTTACCGCAGAGCCCACCCGCCGAATGAAGCTTATGAAATGCTGGCCGGGTCGGGAGACTTTTTTTTCAACTACAAACTGGTACAGTATTTTCTTAAAAATATCGCCGCCTACCCGGCCGGCTCCATAGTTAAGCTCAGTTCCGGTGAAACCGCGGCAGTGATGGAAACACCCAAGGGTTTTTCTCTCTATCCCCGGATCAAAGTGCTCTACGACGCTGAAGGAAACAAACTGGCGGAACCGGTGGACATCGATATGGCCAAACAAAACACCATCACCATTGTCAAAGTTCTGGAACATGAAGAAATTGAAGCATTAAAGCAAAAAAGCCGCGGTTAATTTACTTCCCACGTTATTAAACAATTTTGCCGTCAGGCATAACGCCTGGCACCCCGGTATTCTGCGCCGTAGTTACCGCCGTCAACGGCATCGGCCCTGACCGTGGACTTACTGTTGGGAGCATGAATCATCATTCCCCCGCCTGTATACATACCGACGTGGTGAACCCGGCCGCGGCCTCCCCCGGTAGCGAAAAAGACCAGATCCCCGGGCAGTAAATCCTGCCTGGCAACGGCCACCCCCCCTGCGGCCTGGTCGCCCGCATCACGGGGCAGCGCTACTCCCTGGGACTGGTACAACCGCATGGTGAACCCCGAACAATCGAAGCCGTAAGACGCCGTCCCCGCCCAGAGGTACGGCAGATCCATGAACTTTACGGCCTCATCAACGATTGCTTGCCGGGAAAAAGTGATTTCCCGGGTTTTCTTAACGTCATTACGGTCCAGGTAACCCGTACCGCCGCCGGGAAGCCGTACCGTTACCACTCCCTCTCTTTCTTCCAGCAGGGGCAGTGTGGTCATGTAACTCACTTCCTCTGCCGCCCCGGAAAGTTCCGGATTTGCATAAAGGCGGCCGGTTTTTTTTGCCACCACGACACCGGGTAACCCGGCTAATTCATTGACGTAGGCGTCATTTTCAGCAACCTGGACGGCGGGTATCCAGCCGGGATAGCCGTTTTCATGCAAAGAGGTTTTCTGCTCCACCGCCGCCACTTTCAGCCATTCACCCCGGCGGTCTAAAATTATTAACGGCTCACCGTAAAGAACCATGGTTCCGGTCTTACCTACCAGCCATAAACGCATCTTGACGTCCATGCCTCCCGCCCAGGCGGCAGGGTCGTTTTTTTGTTGCAAGATCAGGTTGTCATAGTCCCTGAGCCGGCCGGGTTCCTGCCACAGCATTGCCGCAGGCACATTTACGGCACCCCGCGCGAGGCTTGCGGTTTTTTTCATTTAACCACCATTACGGAGCCACGGGGACGATTCCATCGTCTTCCCTTCGGCCCTTCGCTATACGGAGCCACGGGGACGATTCCATCGTCTTCCCTTCGGCCCTTCGCTACGCTTCGGGGACGCTCGAACCGTCCCCATGGCTCCGCTAACCTTTAATTTACGCTGCAGTGCTAGATAAACCTTACTTCACCCGGGCCGAGATAATACTTTGCCCCGGCAACGGTCACTTTACCGCCCGCCAGGAATTGTTTTATCACCGGGCTTTCCTTCAGTTCTGCAACGACGGTTTTGATATTCTCATCCTCAACCCGGGCATAAAGCTCGTCACCGGCAATTCCGGCTGCCAGTGCCTTTTCCACGGCGGGCTTGATTTTTTTAATTATCGCGCCGATACTTCCCGGAGCTTCCCCGCCGTCCACGGCAGCCTTAACGGCCCCGCATTTATCATGACCCAGTACCACCACCAGGGGGATATGCAGATGGTCCACGGCATACTCAATACTGCCCAGGGAAACAGGCTCGAGTATATTACCGGCGTTCCGGACCACAAACAGGTCCCCGACTGACTGGTCAAACAACAATTCCGGCGGAACGCGCGAGTCGGAACAGGTCAATACCACCGCAAACGGTTTTTGTCCTTTCTCTTTCAGTTCCAGGCGCCGTGCGCTGCCCATATTCTTTTGAGCCGGCAGGCCGGTAATAAATCTTTGGTTCCCCTCCACTAGTAAATGTTTGGCTTCCTCCGCCGTCACTACCGCGGGTCTTTCATAAACCGCATTTTTTTTATCCACGAGACTGCCTCCCTTTTTTATTTTATGCATAAAATGCTGATTATGTTTTTCCTCCTATCTTATCCCTGCTTTCTTTTCCATCAGCGCCCGCACTTTCAGGGGCAAACCGAAAAGGTTGATGAATCCTTCCGCGTCCCGCTGGTTGTATATCTCGTCGCGGCTGAACGTGGAAAGTTCCTGGTGGTAGAGGGAATAAGGCGACTTGGTACCCGCCGGAACGCAGTTACCCTTGTAGAGCTTCATAAGCACCGTACCGGTAACCGTCCTCTGGGTGTGATCCACAAACGCGTCCAGGGCTTCCCTCAACGGAGCGAACCACACCCCGTCGTAAACCAGTTCCGCGTAACGGGAAGCCGCAAGCTCTTTAAAATGCAGGGTGGCCCGGTCTAAGGTAAGCAACTCCAATTCACGGTGGGCATTGAACAGGACCGCGCCTGCCGGGGTTTCGTAAACCCCCCGGGATTTCATTCCTACCAGCCGGTTTTCAACCATGTCGACAATTCCCACCCCGTTTTCCCCGGCAATTGCGTTAAGCCTTTCCATCAAGGTCACTGGATCAAGGGCTTCACCGTTCAACCCGACGGGAACCCCCCGCTCAAATTCAAGCTCGACGTACGTGGGCCGGTCAGGCGCTTTTTCGGGCGGGTTGATTAAAAGATATAAATCCAGGGCCGGTTCGTGCCGGGGGTCTTCCAGGTCAGCCCCCTCGTGGCTCAAGTGCCAGAGATTGCGGTCCATGCTGTAAGGCCGTTTTTTGGTCACGGGCACCGGAATGCCCCTGGCGTGAGCATAATCCACGGCGTCTTCCCTTGAACGGATGTCCCATTCCCGCCACGGGGCGACTATTTTCAACTCCGGGGCCAGGGCTTTTATCGCCAGTTCAAAGCGCACCTGGTCGTTGCCCTTGCCGGTGGCCCCGTGGGCTACGGCCTCGGCCCCTTCTTTTTGGGCTGTCTCAACCAGTTTCTTGGCAATGAGCGGGCGGGCCATCGAGGTTCCCAGGAGATATTTGCCTTCGTAGACGGCGCCGCTCTTAAGGGTGGGGAAAATATATTCCTCAACGAATTCTCTCCTGGCGTCCTCAATATAAATTTTGGACGCCCCGCTTTGGACGGCTTTTTCTCTCAGGGGGGCCAGTTCCTCTCCCTGGCCGAGATCGACGGCCAGAGCGATAACTTCATAGCCGTAGTTTTCTTTCAACCAGGGGATGATAATCGATGTGTCCAGGCCCCCGGAATAAGCCAGAACTATTTTAGGCATTCTATGCATCCTCCTTTTTACAAGTTAATCATTAAGGGCCCGGTGCTAAAGCAACAGTGCCAGTACCGCCTTCTGGGCGTGCAGGCGATTTTCGGCCTCATCCCATACTGCCGAGTGGGGGCCGTCGATGATCTCAGCCGTTACTTCTTCACCCCGGTGAGCCGGCAAGCAGTGGAGAAAGATGAAGTCCGGCTTGGCGGAGGCAACCAGTTTTTCATTAACCTGGTAAGGAGCAAACACTTTCAGACGTTCGGCCCTTCTTTCTTCTTGTCCCATACTTGTCCAGACGTCCGTCACCACCACGTCCGCCCCGGAAACCGCAGCTACCGGGTCGGTTAGAATTTCAACCTTGGTCCCGGCAGGTTCCGCATCCTCCCTGGCCAGGCGCACGATTTCACCTTCAGGCCGGTAGCCGTCCGGGGTGGCCACGCTGATGTCCAGGCCCGCCTTGGCACAGCCGAACATAAGTGAATGACAGACGTTATTGCCGTCTCCCACGTAAGCCAGCTTGAGCCCGGCCAGCCCGCCCTTCTTTTCTTTTATGGTCTGCAGGTCGGCCAGGACCTGGCAGGGATGCAGGCGGTCCGTAAGTCCGTTAATTACCGGAACGTCGGCGTACCCGGCCAGCTCTTCCACATCCGTATGAGCGTAAGTACGGATCATAATCCCGTCCAGGAAGCGGGAAAGCACCCTGGCGGTGTCGGCTATGCTTTCACCGCGCTTCAGCTGAAGGTCTTTCGTGTTCAGAAACAACGGGTGGCCGCCCAATTGGTACATGGCCACCTCGAAAGAAACCCTGGTCCGGGTGGAAGCTTTTTCAAAGATCAAGCCCAGGGTTTTTCCTTGCAGGAACCGGTGGGGCACATTCCTTTGCTGCTTCTCTTTCATTTCCCCGGCCAGTTCAATAACGGACGCCACTTCCCCGGGCGTAAAATCATGCAGGCTTAAAAAGTCGCGCCCTTTAAGGTTCAAGGTATTTTCCGGCATGCAATAATCACTTCCTTAATTTTTGCTTCCTAATTCTTCATAAATTTAATTTCTCATCCGGTCCCGTTCCGCCATGCTTACTCACCTAAGCCATCTTCTGCCCGCCGGTCACTTTTTTTCCGGCCGGAACTCAAACATGACGCCGTCCAGTATTTCCACGGCCCGGTCCACATCACTGCGGCTTATAATGAGGGGCGGGATAAACCGCAAGACGCGGTTGTTGACACAGTTTATTAACAGGCCTTGCTCCAGGCAGCCTTTTACAATGTCCCCGCCTGCGACGGCAAGCTCCATTCCCAACAGCAGGCCCAATCCCCTTACTTCCCTGACGTAGTCATATTTTCCGGCTAACCGGTTCAGCCGGTCGTATAAGTAAGCCCCGACGGAAGCAGCATTTTCCACCACCCCGTGACTGAGCATCTCTTCCACTACGGCCAGGGCGGCAGCGCAGGCCAGCGGATTGCCGCCGAAGGTGGAAGCATGATCTCCCGGCCGGAACGTCGTTGCGGCTTCCTTTGCGGCCAGCATGGCACCGATGGGCAAGCCGCCGCCCAAAGCCTTGGCCAGGGTAAGGATATCCGGCTCCACCCCGTAGTGCTGGCAGGCCAGAAAGCGGCCGGTCCGGCCGATGCCCGTCTGTACTTCGTCGAAAATCAACAGCGCCCCGTGCTCCCGGCAAAGCATTTGCGCCCCTTCCAGGTAGTAGCGTGAAGCCGGATAGACTCCCCCCTCACCCTGTACCGGCTCAAGCATAACCGCACAGGTAGCCGGTCCCACGGCCTGTTCCAGGGCGTCCAGGTCGTTAAACGGTACGTATTTAAAGCCGCCCGGAAGCGGTTCAAATCCCTCCTGGTACTTGGGCTGTCCGGTGGCTGTGATTGTAGCCAGGGTGCGCCCGTGGAAGGAATTCAGAGTGGTTACGATCTCCACCTTTCCCCGCCCGTATTTTTTCTTGGCGTACTTGCGGGCCAACTTTATCGCCGCCTCATTGGCTTCTGCGCCGCTGTTACAGAAAAAAGCCCTGTCCATGGCGCTGTTTTCCGCCAGCAGCCGGGCCAGCAGAGCCTGCGCCTCTATGTAATACAGGTTGGAACAGTGAAGCATCTTTTGTACCTGGCGGGTAACCGCGTCCACCACTGCCGGGTGACAATGTCCCAGGGAATTAACGGCGATGCCGCCGACAAAGTCCAGGTATTCATTTCCTTCCGCATCCCACATAACGGCGCCTTTACCCTTTACCGGCGCCAAAGGGATCCGGCCGTAGTTATACATCAGGTACTTTTCGCTCATGCTAATTATTTCTTCAGTATTCATACCGGTTCAGCCCCTTCCTGGATCTAAAACAACCTCATTTTTCCACCATCGTGCCGACCCCCTGATCGGTAAAAACCTCCAGCAGGATGGAGTGGGGCACTCTGCCGTCCAGGATATGGGTGGTCCTCACCCCGCCCGCCAGAGCTTCCAGACAGCACTCCACTTTGGGAATCATCCCGCCTTCAATTTTGCCCCGGTCGATCAGGGCCGGCACATCATCCGCCCGCAGAACTGAAATAAGCGAGTCCGGGTCGTTGCGCCGGGCCAATATTCCTTCCACGTCAGTAAGAATAATCAGCTTATCGGCACGGAGGGAGGCCGCCAGCATTCCCGCTGCATAGTCGGCGTTTATATTGTAACTCTCCCCCTCCGGCCCCACGGCTACCGGGGCCACTACCGGGATGTAGCCCTCATCGATGAGGGTATTGACTATATCCGGATATACCCGGCTGATATCGCCCACAAAACCGATATCGGCCATTTCTTCCCCGCCGGCGCCGGTGCGGCCCTTACGGTATTTTTTTACCGCCTGAAAAAGATCGGCGTCCTTGCCGGAAAGACCTACCGCCTTACCCCCGATCCGGTTGAGCCGGGCGACGATTTCTTTATTAATCTTACCGACCAGGACCATTTCCACTATTTCCATGGTCTCGCCGTCGGTGACCCGCAGGCCGTCCACGAAGCTGGAATCCTTGCCCACTCTCTTGAGCATTTCGGTTATCCCCGGCCCGCCACCGTGCACGATCACCGGGTTCATACCCACGTACTTCATTAATACCGCGTCCGTGAGAACGGCTTCTTTAAGTCCGTCATTCAACATGGCGTGACCGCCGTATTTAATAACCACGGTTTTCCCGTAAAACTTCTTAATATAAGGCAGGGCCTCAACCAGAACCGCCGCCTTCTCCAAAGCCGTCGACAAAAAACATGACCTCCTTGTTTTTAGGCCGTCAGGTACGGTATTCAGCATTGATCTTGACATAATCATAGGAAAGGTCGCATCCCCAGGCGGTGGCGCCGCAACTTCCCCCTTTGAAATCAACGGTGATTTTCACCCTGTCCCCGCCGAGAATCTTCCTGGCACGCTCCTCGCTGAATTCCAGTGCTCCCCCGTCCCTGGCCACCTGTTCATCACCCAGGAAGATATCAACCTTGTCCGGATCGAAGTTTGCCCCGGAATACCCGGCAGCGCAGAGAATCCGCCCCCAGTTTGCATCCCGGCCGAATACCGCGGCCTTGACCAGGTTGGAACCTGCCACCGCCCTGGCCGCAAGGCGGGCGTCCTCCCGGGTGGCGGCATTTTGCACCTTAACCACGAGCAACCTGGTCGCCCCCTCACCGTCCCGGGCGATATCCACTGCAAGCCCGGTGCAGACCGCAGCCAGCGCTTCCCGAAACCTATAGAAATCCGGACCCTCCCCGTCAATTTCCCGGTTTCCGGCCAGCCCGTTGGCCATGACCACGGCCATGTCGTTGGTACTGGTGTCCCCGTCAACGGTAACCATGTTGAAGCTGCGGGCGGCCGCGTATTTTAAAGCCTGCTTTAAACATTGAGGCGCTATCGCCGCATCCGTCGTGAGAAAACCCAACATTGTCGCCAGGTTCGGATGAACCATCCCCGATCCTTTGGCCATGCCGCCGACGGTAACTTGCCTGCCCCCCAGTTCCAGCCGTACCGCGGCTTCTTTGGGATAAGTATCGGTTGTCATGATGGCCCGGGCGGCCAGGGCGCCCCCGTCACCGGCAAGCCCGCCGGCGGCAGACCGGATCCCCGGCAAAACTTTTTCCAGGGGCATTTTCTTCCCAATCACACCGGTAGACGCCACCAGGACGTGTTCTTCAGGTATCTCCAGCACTCCCGCCGTTTCCACAGCCATGGCAACGGCATCCCGCATCCCCTGTTCCCCGTTGCAGGCATTGGCATTACCGCTGTTTACAACCACGGCCCGCGCCCTGCCGCCGGCCAGGTGTTTCATGGAAAGCAGCAGGGGGGCGGCTTTCACCTTGTTCAAGGTGAAAATCCCGGCCGCAGCCGCCGGGACTGTAGAATAAATCACCGCTATATCCAACCGGCCTTCATATTTAACGGCGGCCGCCGCGGCGCCGGCAAAAAAACCCGTTGCCGCAGTAACCCCGCCGGGTAAATGTTCCAAGTTCAGCGCTTTCTTTTCCATCTTTAAAACCTCCGGTCGCAAATCTACGTAACAAACCCCCTACGGATAGAGCCCCGGGCCGTCCAGCGCAGTCTCTTCAGGCAAACCGCAGACAATATTCAGGTTCTGTACCGCCTGCCCGGACGCACCCTTAACTATATTGTCAACGGCAGATATTACAATTACCCGCCCGGTGCGTGCATCCACGGTTATCCCCAAGTCACAGTGATTGGTGCCGGCAACCCATTTTATTTGAGGCAGCACCCCCTCCGGCAATACCCGCACAAAAAACTCGTCCCTGTAGTAATCGAGAAAAACTTCCCTGATTGCTTCACTCTTCAAACAAGCATTCAGTCCGGCATAAACCGTGCTCAGGATGCCCCTGGTGACGGGCAGCAGGTGCGGGGTAAAGGAAACGGTGAGGTCCTTCCCCGCCAACCGGCCGAGTTCCTGCTCGATTTCCGGCGTATGGCGGTGAGCGGCTACTTTGTAAGCCTTGAAATTTTCGTTGACTTCACAGAAATGAGCGCCCAGGGAAAGTCCCCTGCCGGCCCCGGACGCGCCGGACTTGGCATCAATGATGATACTCCCGGGATCAATCATCCCGTGCTTGAGCAGGGGAGCCAGGGCTAAAATGACACTGGTCGGATAGCAACCCGGGTTGGCCACCAACCCGGCACCTTTGATCTTGTCCCGGTTCAACTCGGGCAGGCCGTAGACAGCTTTACCCAGGAGTTCCCGCGCTGTGTGACTGACCTGGTACCATTCTTCATACACCCGGTAGTCTTTCAGGCGGAAGTCGGCTCCCAGGTCAATCAGCTTTTTGCCTCGCCGCGCCGTTTCAAGCGCCACGGGCATGGCATGCCCGTGGGGCAGGGCCACAAAAACCACCTCCGCCGCATCAAGCAGGTCCGGTAAATCTAATTGCCTGCAGGTCATCGCGTTATATTTATACAGGTGGGGATATACCTCCCATAAAGGCATGCCGGCATAACTCCTGGACGTTAAACCCACCAGCTCAACCCCGGGATGACGGGACAGTATCCTGACCAGTTCCACTCCCGTATAGCCCGTGGCGCCGATAATGCCAACCCTGACGGTCATAATGCAACATCACCTCGAATAAAAGATATTATTCTTAAATCAAAGTACCGGCCAACTAATAACCATGCTAATAATTATACATTTATATGAATAAAAATACAACAACTAAAACTCCCGTTAACCATCCAAAAATATTTTTTATTACTCTAATAATTTTCGCCACCATGCTTCATCTTCCTGCTTAAAAGACGGTTATTACAATTTCCCGCCGCTGAAAATATTATGATCCCACATTTTTTATTCCTGTAAAGTTTTGTCTTCATGCTGCCGATATAATGAGTAATTAAGTATATAGCATAGAGGGCTGGTACCATGAAAGAAGATTTGATCAAAAAGCTTTACTGCATGAGTTTTCTGCTTAAAGAAGCACCCGCTTTAAAGATTTTAAAAATAACCGAGACTTTTCAGCAGGCCATGGACTTTAAAAAAGTGCTTGTTTATCAAAAAGTTCCGGAAGGTTTCTCCGGTGTTGCGTCAAGCCCCTCACCGTGCCTGGATTACTCCAGACTCTACGAAATAAAGAATTCACTGTGTTTTGATCTGACCAGCCCCGCCGGCATTCAAGTTGGAAAATTGTGCCTTGTGCCGAAAAGAACCGGCCGGTTGTCTAAAAGCGAAAAGGAGCTTTTATCCGCTTTTGCCGCGCAATCAGGCCATCTCCTCGAAGCAATGTCCCAGCAGGACCATAACCGGGAACATTGCCTCGAGCAAGAAATCGACAGATACAAATTCCTGCTTAATAAAGACAGGCTAACCGGTCTTTTTAACCGTTATTATTTCGAAGAAAACTTAAATTCGCTCGAACGGCAGGGTACCTACCCGGTCAGCATCATTATGATTGACGTAGATAACCTGAAAATAATCAACGACACTATGGGACACCGCTACGGGGACGACACGTTGAAAACTGCGGCCGAGCTGCTTAAAAATACTTTCCGCAAGGATGATATTGTGGCCAGGATTGGCGGGGATGAGTTCGCGGTTCTGCTGCCGGGCACCCGTGAAAATATCGCCCGCCGGAAGTGCAGGCTGCTTGCCGAAAATCTTAAAAAACACAACTGGGTCAATACCTGCTTAAAGCTACACTTCTCCCACGGTTCAGCCACCTCAGAAACTGTGGCAGAACCGCTGAGAAAAGTTATGGAAAAAGCCGATCTGAAGATGTACGAACAAAAGCGTAAAAATAAACACCGCTTGATCAACGACTTTTTACCTGCCGGCTTCCCCCGTGAGCATTACAGTGCTTAATATTCATTTAAACAACCATAAGCCTGTACCGCAGCCATAATAGTCATGACCGCCCGTAAA
>DFAQ01000071.1:25663-51240 GCA_002365865.1 Pelotomaculum sp. UBA3102 | reverse complement strand
TTTAAAGAGGTTACGTTTCCACAAGGCCCGCCACGGTGGCAATAGATTTATAAAAACATTGTTCACTATTAGAATATCAATATGCAAATATTGTTCCATATCAACACATAATAGTCAAAATAGTCAAATCTTTTTTAAAAAAAAGAACAGTAGTAATTGCTTGTACTAAAAACAATTCTTTCATAAATTAAAATTTTAGACTATTCAAGGGTAAAAAAACCGGTTCCCGTTAATTAACGGGAACCGGTTCCAGCTTACACTGATAAGTTAAACTGTTTAACTTGCTTTTTCGACCTTAACCGCGCAGACTTTATATTCAGGGATCTTGGAAATCGGATCAAATGCCGCGTTGGTAAGCTTGTTAATCGGCACATCCGGGTACTGGAAGGAGGTGAAAACCAGGCCCGGTACAACCCTGTCCGTAATCCAGGCGGCTACCTCCACGGAACCCCGGCGGGAAGTTACTTTTACTTTTTCTCCGTCGCAAATACCCAATTTTTCAGCGTCTTCACAGCTGATTTCCAGGAATTCCTCAGGATAAAAGACTTCAAGCGCTCCCGTCCTTTGACTCATCGTACCGGTATGGTAATGGTATCTCCTGCGGCCGGTGCTGAGTACCAGCGGATATTCTTCATCGGGCATTTCATCAGGTGCAATGTAATCAACCGGATGGAACTTGCCCAGGCCCCGGGCAAATTTACCGCCGTGCAGGAACTTGGTGCCCGGGTGATCAGCCGTCGGACAGGGCCACTGCAGGCTCCCCTCTTCCAGGCGGGCATAGGAAATGCCGGCGTAAGAGGGAGTAACCTTGGCGATTTCATCCATAATCTCCGAGGCTGAATTGTACTGCATCGGATAACCCATGGCCGTAGCAACCAGGCAGATAATTTCCCAGTCTGCCTTGGCGGCTCCAACCGGCTCAATGGCTTTGCGGACAAGCTGTACGCGGCGCTCGGTATTGCTGAAGGTGCCGTCCTTTTCAGCAAAGCTTGCCGCAGGAAGAACAACATCAGCCAATTGGGCCGTTTCGGTAAGGAAGAGGTCCTGCACTACCAGGAAATCCAACTTCTCCAACGCGTGTACGACATGATTTGCGTCCGGATCGGAAAGCACCGGGTTTTCACCCATGATGTACAGAGCTTTAATTTTTTTGCCGGCTGCCTCGATGATCTCGCCGACGGTCAATCCGGGCTGATCAGGCAGTTCTTTCACGCCCCAGAACTCGGCAAACTTTTTCCGGTTCGCCTCTACCGCCACGGGCTGATAAGCGGTAAAGAAAGTCGGCAACGCACCCATATCACAGGCACCCTGGACATTGTTCTGCCCCCGCAACGGATTGATGCCGCTCGACTCCTTGCCGATTTGCCCGCAAAGCATGGCCAGGTTGGCTGCGGAAAAGACATTGTGCGTACCGCAAATATGCTGGGTAATACCCATCGTGTAAAGGATGGTGGCACTCTTGGCCTGGGCATAACCACGGGCCACTTGCTTAATAATTTCCGCCGGTACGCCGGTAATACCTTCCACGTATTCCGGAGTATACTTGGCTACTGCGGCTTTAAATGCTTCAAATTCCTCGGTGCGCTGTTCCACAAACTCCTTGTTCCACAACTCTTCAGCGATAATCACGTTGGCCAAGCCGTTGAAGAGCGCAATATCCGAACCCGATTTAATTTGCAAATGATAGTCGGCAATCTCAGCCATTTCCGTCTTGCGCGGGTCCACTACTGCCAGGGTCGCCCCGTTACGCAAGGCCTTTTTGACCTGGATACCGATCACCGGGTGGGCTTCAGTGGTATTTGTCCCGGTGGCCAGGATAAACTCAGCACCAGCAATTTCACCGATGCTGTTGGTCATGGCACCACTGCCGAACGCTGCCGCCAGACCGGCGACAGTAGGAGCGTGTCAGAGACGGGCGCAATGGTCGATACTGTTGGTACCGAACACCGCGCGGGACAGTTTATTCATGAGGTAATTTTCCTCATTGGTGCAGCGGGCCGAGGACAGTACCCCGATTGCTTCCGGGCTTTCCGTCTCTTTCACGGAACCCAGTTTTTGTGCCACCAGGCCGATTGCCTCTTCCCAGGTGGCCTCGATAAACTTCCCGTCTTTTTTGATCAGCGGGGTCGTCAACCGGTCGGGGTGGTGAATAAATCCGTATCCGAAACGGCCTTTTACGCACAGGTAACGACCGTTTACATCACCTTCAGTGGAAGTTACACCTATTACTTTGCCATCCTTGACGTTCAGATCAAACGTGCATCCAACACCACAGTAAGGGCAAGTAGTAGTAACTTTCTCCACTTCCCACTGGCGCCCCTTACCCAGCATGGCCTTCTCAGTCAAGGCCCCTACCGGGCAAACGGCAACACAGTTGCCGCAGAAGGCACAGTTGGAAATATCCGTGTCACTGAGGTTGACATCCATGGCCGGACCAACTTTTGCCTTAAAGCCCCTGTAGGCAAAGTCAATAACGTTATTGCCCTGGATTTCTTCACATACCCTGACGCATTTGCCGCATAAGATACACTTATTCATATCCCTTACGATGAACGGGTTGTCGTCTTCAATAGGATACTGGTGCTTTTCACCCTCAAACGCACCGGCCCTGATACCGTAGTAGTAAGCATATTCCTGTAAACGGCAGTTACCGTTTTTGTGACAGGTGAGGCAATCCTCCGGGTGGTTTGCCAGCAGTAATTCCAGGTTGGTTTTCCGCGCCTCCACAACTGCCTCAGAAGCCGAATAAACCACCATACCGTCCGCAGCTTCCGTAACACAGGACGCCGGAAGGTTCCGCGCCCCCGGTATTTCCACCACGCAGATCCGGCAGGCGCCCGGCCTGCTGAGTTCAGGGTCGTGGCAGAAGGTGGGGATAAAGATACCCGCCTGCTGAGCAGCTTCTAAAACCGTGGTGCCTTTCGGCACGGTAACCTGGATACCGTCTATAGTAAGAGTTACATCCGCCACTGATAGTTACCTCCTTTCAAGCCACTCCTTTCCAGTACGGGAGGCGCAGTAGTTTCCCACTACGCCCTATCGGCCTACCACCATACCTCTTTAACGGGTTAGGTAATAAGGCTCGGAGTACTTTTTAATTTTTTATATCCGATAATTAAAAATTAATTTTCCCGTTCCTTTAATTTTTCCAGTACACCCTCCAGGCCCAAGGCTTCAACCCACGGAACTTCTACATAGGCACCGTCTTTCTTGAGCATAGGTGCCACCGGTTTCTCATTATAAAGCAATTCAAGACCCAGTCTGCCCTTTAGGCAAAGCGGTCTTCCGGAACCTGGTTCTTTGGCGGTAACACCGATAACCTTACCTGCCTTATAATTAAGGTTAAACTGACATCCGGCATCACAGAAGGAACAGGTAACCTGATCTTTTTCGATCTCGTATGACCTGCCTTTTCCTGCCATGGATTTATAGGTGAGCGCACCCACCGGGCAAACCGCCACACACCGCCCGCAAGAAACACAATCGGACTCTGCCAGGTTGGTATCCATAGCCGGAGCAATTTTGGTTTTAAAACCACGGTAGGCAAAGTTAATAACCTGGCGGTCTTCCACCTGTTCACAGGTACGGACGCACTTGCCGCACAGAATACATTTATTCATATCCCGTATAATATAAGGGTTCGAGTCATCTACCGGATAGCTGTGTCTTTCCCCCTCGAAACCGGAACTCCTTACATCATAACGATAGGCATATTCCTGTAAAACGCAGTCTCCGTTTTTCTCACAAGTCAGGCAGTCGGCCGGATGGTTGGCCAAAAGCAATTCAATTATCGTTTTCCTTGCTTCCACAACCGCGGGAGACTCTGTCTCCACCACCATACCGTTTGTTGCCGCGGCACTGCACGAAGCCACTAATGCGCGCGCTCCTTTAACTTCCACTACACAAATGCGACAGGCACCGAAATTAGGGCTTGCCGGGTCGTGGCAAAGGGTGGGAATGAAGAAGCCTGCTCCCCTTGCGGCGTCCAGTATGGAAGTACCTTCAGAAACCGTTACCTGTACGCCATTGATGGTCAGGGTTACGTTAGCCAATAACCTTCCCTCCTTAAGCCTTTTTGATCGCGTCAAATTTACACTTCTGAATACATCCGCCGCACTTGATACATTTTTCCAGATCAATGGTGTGCGGCTGTTTCTTTTCACCGGTGATCGCTCCGGTCGGACAGGTCCTGGCGCAGACCCCGCAACCGGTGCATTTTTCTTCATCAATCACATAAACCAGCAGGGCACTGCATACTCCTGCCGGGCAACGCCTGTCGACAATGTGTGCTTCATACTCGTGCCGGAAATAGCGCAGGGTGGTCAGAATCGGGTTGGGGCAGGTCTGACCCAGCCCGCACAGAGCCGAACTCTTAATTACCCTGGCCAGGCGATCCAGTTTATCGATGTCTTCCAGTTCACCCTTGCCCTCGCAAATCTTTTCCAACAACTCAAGCATTCGCTTGGTTCCTTCACGGCAGGGCGTGCACTTGCCGCAGGACTCCGTCTGGGTAAAGTTAAGGAAGAACTTCGCCACATCCACCATACAGGTGGTTTCATCCATCACGACCAGGCCGCCGGAACCCATGATCGCCCCGGCTGCGGTCAGAGACTCGTAGTCCACCGGCAGGTCGAGCTGCTCTTCAGGCAGACATCCGCCGGAGGGACCGCCGCTTTGTACGGCCTTAAACTTCTTACCGTCCTGAATGCCGCCGCCCACCGAGAAAATAATGTCACGCAGGGTAATCCCCATAGGTACTTCGCAAAGACCGGTGTTGCTAATCTTACCGGTGAGGCAGAATACCTTACTGCCCTTGCTCTTTTCGGTACCCATGGCGGCATACCAATCGCCGCCCTTGCGGATAATAAACGGTACGTTGGCATAGGTCTCCACGTTATTGAGCACGGTCGGCTTTTGCCACAAGCCTTTATTGGCAGGGAACGGCGGCCGCACCCGCGGCATACCCCGCTGCCCTTCAATCGAATTAAGCAGGGCAGTTTCTTCACCGCATACGAACGCTCCCGCGCCGGCTTTTATTTTGACCCGGAAATTAAACCCGGAACCCAGGATATTGTCACCCATGATCCCTATTTTCTCAGCCTCGGCAATAGCCAGGTTTAAGCGGCGGATGGCCAGGGGATATTCGGCCCGGCAATAAATATAGCCTTCATCCGCGCCAATGGCATAACCGGCGATCATCATCCCTTCCAGCACCGCGTGGGGGTCGCCCTCCAACACACTGCGGTCCATGAAGGCACCGGGGTCGCCCTCGTCGGCGTTGCAAACAGCATACTTTTTATCCCCTACCGCGTTATATACGAACTGCCACTTGGTCCCGGTGGGGAAACCGCCGCCGCCGCGGCCTCTCAGGCCGGACTTTTTAACTTCGTCGATTATTGCCTGGCGGCCCATCTCCAGGGCTTTTTCAATACCCTCATACCCCCCGGTGGCAATATAATCTTCGATACTTTCAGGGTTTGTCCGCCCCAACCGTGACGTTACCGAACGCACCTGCTTTTCATAATAGGGTGCCTCTTCCATCGTAACCAGGCCTTCGTAAGGAACGGCGTCTCCGGGAATTTGCATTGCCGCCCACTCGAAAACCGGCTCCCGGTTAACAATGTGGCTTTCAAGAAGTTTTTCAACTTTATCCGGAAAGATATCACCATAAATAACACTGGACTTACCCGGCAGGGAAATCTCCACGATCGGCTCCCGGTAACACATACCGATACAGCTGGTAAAGTCAATATCTACGTCCAAACCACGCGCGGCCACCTGTTCTTTAATAGCAGCCATCACTTTATCTCCGCCCGCGGCGATACCGCAGGTGCCAAGACCAACCACAATGCGCGGCCGGTTAAGCTTTTGCCGGTATTGTTCCTGAAACTTTACACGCAATTCACTTAAATTACTCATACTTATCCACCTCCCTTACTCATATTTATTCAAAATATCCGGTATCGCGTTCGGTACCAAGCGGCCGTGAGTATCTTCGTTAATCATCATACACGGCGATAAACCGCAGGCACCAATACAGGCCACCGTTTCAAGGGTAAAGCGCAAATCTTCGGTAGTCTCTCCGTTTTCCACTCCCAAATGCTCTTTGACGGCTTCAAAGATCTTGGCGCCGCCCCGCACGTGACAGGCAGTACCCAAACACACGCGAATAATATTACGGCCGCGCGGCATCATGTGGAACTGGGCATAAAAAGTGGTCACCCCGAAAACTTTGCTGAAAGGAATACCTAATTCTTTGGCGATCTTTTCCAGCACTTCCTTCGGCAGATAGCCGTAGATGTCCTGAGCGCCCTGTAATACAGGGATGAGCGCTCCTTTGTAACCGCGGTACTGGTCAAACAGTTCTTGCAACTCTTTTTCCTGCTGGGTCAATTCGGCTTGGCCACCACACTTACAAGCTGCCAATGATCGTCCCTCCTCCCGGGTTTTAAAATTTTTTACCGGCTCACTTTCACCATTTTCAAACCCCAGATCTTCTTTTCTTTGGAAAAGCCGAACGGGCGCAGTGAACCTATGGTTTCTACACTGTCTCCCGCTTTGATATCTTCAACCGGAGCCACGAACATGAGGACCCTAATCGCTCCGCTTCCGTCATTTACTATAAAATGCGGCCGGTTCAGCCACTTAAACGACGCTTTCTCCACCCTGCCGCGAATACGTACCGGAGTCCCTGAACCAATTCTTTCCAGGTCTTTTACCTTGCACAGTTTAACACCGTCCATTTTAACATCGGCCACGTAATTAACGTGCCGCCGGTTCATAACATTCAAACCTAGCGGCACCGCGACCAGAACCAGGAGCATCAGTACAGCCTTATACAAAAAATCTGAAGTGGGATTCATTGCATAGGTAAATATTATGATAAATGTGCCTAATACCAGGCTAAAAATCGCAGGCACAGACATCCGCACCAACCCATACCTCCTTCCGGGCCAGTTGGTCCCCCTGAAAAATGCTTATTCAGAGAGAACCGAAAATTTCAAAAGCAAAAAAGATTTAATTTATACCTTATTTGAATTAAGGCCAATCTGTTTGTTTCAGGGGGTAACCAACCGGAACCGAAGGCCGCTCTCGGCGCAAAAACAAATTACTATTTGCTTACAGTTGCGCCTGAAGATGCTGAAGCCGAGGGCAGATCATTACGGAAGCAGAAATAATATATGAAACCGATGAATACCATACCGCCTACAATATTTCCAAAGGTAACCGGAATGAGATTCCACATCCACACATCACCCCAGCTCAACCCGCCGTTGGCGTGCAGCAAGGGGTTCCAGAACTGGCCCTCCCCGACAGTCTTATCTACCAGTCCGGGGAATTTCTGAGTCAGCCAAAGACCGGCGGGCAGGAAATACATGTTGGCCACACAGTGCTCAAAACCGCTGGAAACGAAAGCCATGATCGGGAACCAGATACCGAAGAACTTGCCGATAAAGTCCTTGGACACGATACCCAGCAGGATAGCGACGTTAACCAGGAAGTTACAACCGATGGCGGACAGGAAAACGGCCCATAAGCCTGACTCCGCTGCCTTATACGTCAGCGTCTTTCCAACTGCAATCCCTACCGCGGTCATACCGAAAGTACCGGGTTCCGCCGCCCCGAAGTTACCTTGAGTAAAGGGACCGTTTACCATCATGTAAGCATAGGCCAGCGAACCGATTAAGTTGCCGATATAAACCCAGATCCAGTTGTTGATCACCTTGCCCCAGGTGCTCTTGCCCTGTAATGCCGCCATGGGAACCAGCATCGCGTCACCGGTAAACAGTTCCATACCGGTGAGGACGATGGCAATTAAGCCTACCGGGAATACCGCACCGGCGATCAGCTTACCGATACCCGCACCGAGGTGGGCTGAAGCCGCCGTGCTGCAAACCGTACACAAGGCGCCACCGACCGCAATGTATGCGCCGGCCATGAAACCACGTACCAGCAGCTGCGCAATCGGCAAATCACCCTTAACTTTACCGACGTTTCCGGCTGCCTCTACCATTTGTACCGGGGTATTTATTCCCATTTATAAACCTCCTTAACTAATTACTTCGCTAAGAATCATTTAAAATAACTTAATTGATAATACATAATGCAACATATTGTGTACATACCTGTGTCAGGCTGATGATTAAAAGTCCCCTACTTCACCTGACGCAGTCACACCTTTTAAGATTCGACTATGTGATTATTGGGGCTGTTTTTTCCCTGCCCTGTACTGACCACCTCCAACCTTTACAGTTTTGTGTTAAAGGCAACCACCTTAAAAACCCGTTCCGGTCTTACCCCTCACCACCTTTCAGGGATATTTTTTAAAGGCGGATACCGGCAAACACTCATTAAAAACCAACTGGTTAATATATGAAGATATGGTATAATTGTTAAATTTACCCAAAAAGACAAAAACACCGTGTTGATAGATTTTTTAAAAAATCCAGGCATCAATATAAGAATGATTTATTAATTAACCTCATTATAACTCATTATAAAAAAAAAATTGCTTAACAGATTCACAAAAATTTGAAGTTTTTTTTATACACTTTTACAATTATGACTTGAACGTTAATTTTTAACTGCTTTCTAAAATTTATCAAGAAAATTTATTTAAAGAAAAAATTAACAAATTAATCTGTACGGATTAAGCGATTTTCAGTGACCAGCAAATGAACGGGAATATCATATGCCTCTGGAAAAACAGCAGGTCTGATCTGAAACTCAAAAGCCAGGCCCACAAATACGGCACCCGGTTTCACAAGCATTAAAAAGCGATCAAAAAAACCACGGCCGTAGCCAAGCCTGTTTCCTTTCAGATCATAGGCCACCCCGGGTACAATAACCAGGTCCGGTTCCGACGGGTCCAATGCCCGCAGACACCCGGGTTTCGGCTCCAATATTCCCCAGGTGCCCGGTTGCAGGTTACCAGGGTAATCCACCAGCAAAGAAGGTATTAGCTGCCGGTTGACGACATCGGCAACCGGGATCGAAACCCTTTTTCCCTCGGCTATGGCCCTTTTTATTAAATCCCTGGTTTGCACCTCATTACGAAAATCAATGTAGGTCATAATATTGACGGCACTCCGGTATTCCTTAGTTGTTACAAGCTTTTCAATAATCCGGGCACTTTTTTCGGCAACCTCGGCAGGAGTTAAAGCATTTCTTTCCTTTAACACCTGTTTCCTTATCTCTTCTTTCAAAATAAAATTCCTCTTTTACAACGAATTTTATAACGAATAGACTTCATTTTCCCCAAGAATACGGATATTGTTTTCCAACAGCACTTTTACCGCCTTGTCAAGCTGTTCCACCCGGAACACCACCAAAGCCGCATTAGAAGCCTTCTTAACAAAAGCGTAAAGATACTCGATATTGATGTTGAAACGCTCCAACAGCTTAAGCACTTCCGCCAATCCCCCGGGTTCATCCGTTACTTCCACTGCTATTACTTCGGTGGCACTGGCGGTAAACCCCGCTTCTTTTAATACCCGGTAGGCCCGGTCCGGATCGTTTACAATCAACCTCAAAATACCGAAATCAGTGGTATCAGCAATGGAAAGCGCGCGGATGTTAATATCATTTTCACCCATTACCTTGGTTACCTGGGCCAGGCGGCCGGACTTGTTTTCAAGAAAAATTGAAATTTGTTTGACTTTCATAACCGTTATCCCTCCTAAATTCAGGTTATTTCATATTTTCTTCCCGCAGCCGGACATTCCTGCCTGGTTAAAAAATAATGCCGGTACTTCATAAAATTGCAAAGCGCATTTTAAATCTTTCTTGCAGTTCACGATCAGATATTCCCTTAAGATCCCTTCCCCGGCGGTCGAAAGCCCGGCCGGGAAGCATAACGAGCGAAGGTTTCTGACCGGGTTTTTCATCAAAATATTTTTCCAGGGCAGCCCTGAAATCATTTACTGTAAGCAGTCCAGCAGATTTAATTGAGCCACCGAAATAATCATTTTTTACCGTTGCTGCTGCCACGTTCTCCCCGCAAAATTTCCGCACAGCCATACTGAGCACGGGGTAGGCCAGCTCTGAAGTCAGCAACAACACCTTTAAAGCCCCGTATTTTCGCGCCATCCGGTTTATATCCCGGGGCAACCGGGGATCCAGATCGTAATCCATTACCAGGCCGGATTTTCGACCCGGCTCTTTATCTATTCTCAATATCTTTTGACTTTCTTTCCTGACCACTGTCAGCTCGGCCGTCCCGGCTTCCAGGACGAGGTTGAAGGCATGAACCCTGGTCAGGACGGGCCGTCCGTTTACCGCCTCAATCACGTCCCCGGAGCGCAGCCCTGAATTTGCCGCCGGAGAAGCTGCTATTACGCCCGTTACTTCAGGCTTTAAATCAGTTATCAACGGGGGTTCACAAGTAAGAGGAACGCTTGTTTCTTTCCGCAGCCGGGAAATAAAGGCATTGAGTTGTTCCCATAAGATATCCTTAAAACGCAGTACGGGTACGGAAATTGCTGTAAAACCGGGCAGAAAAACACGCACGGTTTTAGCACCGCAGGTACAGAGGTACTTGACCGTATTTTCCAGGTCCGGCCATCCCACCACGTGCGGCATGGCCACTACACTGCCGTGAAAAGGCAACCTTAATTCTTTCATTATTTTTGCACTCTTAACCGCACGACCGGGTTCGCTGTCCCCCATTAATAAGGCTCTGCCTGTCTCAGAGCAACTATTAAGGGAAAGGCAAATTTCTATCTTGCCCAACCGGCTTAAAAGTTCCAGCATTTTTTCATCCAACAGGCTGCCGTTGGTGGTAATTTGAATCATTGTTTCGGGGAATGCAGCGCGAACCAGGTGAAGAATTTCAATAATCTCCGGGTGAGTAAAGGGCTCGCCCTCAATAATCCTGGTAGCCGATTCTCCTATCACCACCGGTCTCCCGGGGTCCATAAAAGAAAGGGTTTTTTCGATTTCCGTCATGCTGCGGGGAGCAATGCGTAAGGCCTCCACTCCCGGCGGATTCTGGCGGTGGGAACAAAACAGGCAGCCAAGATTACAGTAGGACGTAAGCGGTAATACATTGCCCTCCAAGGCTCCGGACAGAATAATACTTTCGATATAACCGGGGGGCTTACTTCCGGAAATTTCACCCACAAGAAAAACTCCTTATTTTTAGGGTTATTAACATACTTATGCACATTATCCACAGGGTTAAACGTCCACAGAACCCTTGTTTTTGGACTTAAGTCCTATATTCGCATGAATTTTGTCCTATTTCTTTAAAATGCCCCTATAATTTAAATTATTTATAAGATACTTAATATTACTGCTCATTACTCCATTTTAAAGCTATCACCCCGACAGATACAACCTGCCTCTGAAGTTGCCTTCATATCTCTCCTCACCCAGTTTTAAATTAGGAACCGCGTTAAGAGTAAAAGGAGCAAAGGCACCCCGTAAGTATTTATGATAAGCGGCACAGGCAATCATTGCTGCATTATCCGTACAAAGGACCGGCGGAGGTGCGACTACCCGGCGGGAATCTCTTTCCGCCCCACGGGCCAGGCTTTCCCTCAGCTCTGTATTTGCGGCCACACCGCCGGCCAGGACAATGGTTGCGACCCCCGTTTCCCTGGCTGCAGCCAACGTCTTGTCCACCAGTACCCCGGTAACTGCTTTTTGAAACCCCGCTGCCAGGTCCGCCTTATTTACTTCCTCTCCCCGCTGCCCGGCCCGGTGCAAGTAATTAATTACCGCCGATTTGAGACCGCTGAAACTGAAATCGAAACTACCTTCTTCCAAATACGCCCTGGGCAGGCTGATTGCCCCGGAGTCTCCCGCACGGGCCAGACGTTCGATCACGGGACCGCCCGGATACCCCAGGCCGACGGTACGGGCGACCTTGTCAAAAGCCTCCCCGGCCGCATCGTCCCTGGTTTTCCCCATCAAACGGAAGCTACCGTGTCTTTCCATATAAATCAGATCGGTATGCCCGCCTGACACCACCAGGCAAAGGAGAGGAAATTCGAGTTCCGGCTGAACCAGGAAGTTTGCGTAAATATGCCCCTCCAGGTGGTTCACTCCCACCAGGGGCAAGTCCAGACCATAGGCCATGGCCTTGGCGGCCGAAACCCCTACCAGTAGTGCGCCGACCAAACCGGGACCATAGGTAACGGCTATTGCGTCCAGATCTTTAAAGTTCAGGCCGGCTTCTGAAAGTGCCTCTGCCGTCACCTGGGTGATTAACTCCAGGTGTTTCCGGGACGCCACTTCCGGTACCACCCCGCCGAATTTACGGTGCACATCTACCTGGGATGATATAACATTGGATAATATTTCGGCACCATCGCTCACCACCGCCGCCGAAGTTTCGTCACAAGAAGTTTCCAGGGCCAGGATCACGATACTCACGGCATACACCTACTCTAATACAATTAAATTCCTGTTTTTACTTCTCTGTATTATAACATAAAAACCGTGCCGGAATACCCGGGGATCCGGTACGGTTATAAAACCCGGCAGTTTTGACATATTTATGCATAACCAGGATGTAACCGGGAAAACTATTTTTTAAATAATATCAAAGAGGTGTTTTCATGTTTAAAATTGCCAATACCAACTGGGATGAATGGAAAAAAACTTTAGCCCAAGCCGTGGAGTTTGCCGGGGAACTCGGAATTTCCAGAGAACAAATTGTAAACTTGGCCCAACAAGCGGGTGACGTGCTGGCACAAAGCGTACCCCCGGCAAATCCGGAACAAAAAGTATTAAAAGAGCTCTGGGATGCCGCAGGCACCGAAGAAAGACATGTTTTAGCCAACCTCATGACCAAACTGACATCGAAAAACAAATATTAATTAAACTTAATAAGGGGTCAGGCAATGTCCCACCCCTTTTTTATTTCCGCAGCAATTATCCTTAAACTCTTCTTTTTATAAAAATATTCCTGGTGGCCCCGGACCGGATCAAAAGGATTGATGATAAACTCGATACTTTGATCAAGATTATCCAATATGTTTGGTACCGCCTGCGGCCAGGCAATATCAAGTATGCCGGCAATATTTGTCAAACGCCCCACGGCTGGTTTCAGTTCCAGGCCGACGCGTTCAGTAACTCCATGCCGGAACCAAAAGAGAGGGCTTCCCAGGAGGACCAGGTGAGCTACTTTCCGTGCCGCGGCCCGGTTTTGCTTGAGCGCGCAATAACTGACTATGGAACCCAGGCTGTAACCGATCAGGCTGACCGGTTCCGTACTCGCGGAAATAGCTTCATAAAGGCGCTGGTTGACTGCCTGGTGGGTTTGCTCAAAATACAGGTAGGCAATAATGTCTCCGAAATTATCAACCACTTGTTCTGAAATTCTCTGCACCGTCTTCGTTCCCCACTTAAAGGAAAAACGAAGGGAGCAAAGTTCTTGCTCTGCTTTTTGTTTTAAATCTCTAAGTTGTATTTGTACCACCTGATCCTGACTTGCTTTTTTTCCGGGTCCCGGCACCAAATCATAATAATAAACCCCTCCCCATTGTTCTTCTTGTAAATCGAGACCCTGCCCGGCCAGTTCAAGCCGGAGCGGGGCCGCCCATTTTTTCCAGTAATCCCGGTCATCATCATGACCCATACCGTGCACAAATAAAACCATTCCCAAAGCTTTTACCTCCGGAATTTAATCATCATTGATCTATAAATATTCCGGAAGTCTTGAAATTGCCCTGAAAAAATAACATCCCATGCTGATAAATTCAAGCAGCATGGGTGTTCGCTTTAAAAAACATCTTTTATGTGTTTAATGACGCAAAAGCCTTTAAGAAGCCTGCGGAGGTGCCCCCTGGCCGCAACAAGTACCGGGAGCATTACATTCTTTCGCCTCGGCACAATCTTTATGAGCAGGACTTCCGCAGCACTTAAGATCGTCGTTGGCCGGCTTCCCAACTGAACTGGGCAAGAAGGGCGCCGAAATCATTTTCTGTAAATCCGTACTGCCGCAATGGACACAACTAAACTTACTATTTTGCCCCGGAAGCTGAAGAATCTCAAAGACATTATTACAGTTGTTGCACTTGTACTCAAATATTGGCATAAGCAAAACCCTCCTTTTAAATAATATAAACCTTGCTTTTATTCGACAGGTTTGATAAATTTCCTTCTTGATACAGTATATTAAGCGAAATTTTCCGGCCACAACATTCACGCGTCCGCCTGTTTAAACGTAATATATAGCATAAATGAATTCAATTCCTCTACAAGGAGCGCCTACTTATGTTTAACCAAATATATTTTGAAAATAACTGGTACTATAGCACCTCAGACTCAGAGGCTCTTGAAGACCTCCGCAGACACGGAAGAGACATTACCTACTTGATTCCTTTCTGGTTCGGGGTTACCGAAAGCGGAACCCTGGTTGACCGGTCCGACGCGGAAACCGTTAATCTTGTCCGGAGGCAGTGCCTGCCGGTAATCGCTATCGTACACAATTACTCCTCCCGCGAGTACGGACCGCTCATCCACCGGTTATTAACCACGGAGAATCTCCGCCGTACGCTGGTGATCAATATTAAAAACCTGCTGATAAACCGGGGTTTTTCGGGAGTAAATATAGATTTTGAATTTGTACCGCCTGATGACAGGCCTTACCTGAATACGTTCATGTTCGAGCTGTATCACGTCCTCAAACCTTACGGGTTCCTCGTTACTATTTCGGTCCCTCCCGAGCTGCGGGATGATCCCGCTCATCCTTTCTCCGGAGCTTTCAGCTACCCTGATTTAGCCCTTTACAGCGACCAAGTATACGTACTGGCCTACGACGAGCATGTAGCCGAACCCGGACCAATTGCTTCCATTGATTTTGTCCGGCAGGTCCTGAATTATGCTTTGTCGGCCATACCCCGGCAAAAACTGCGCATGGGCATGGCGGTCTACGGGCGCGACTGGTCCCCGCTCACCGAACTGCCCCGGGAACTGTCCTACCGTGAAGCCGTTAACCTTGCCGCCCGTCAGGGAGCCGTAATAAGTTATGACGAAAAAGCACAGGAACCGACTTTCACCTACACGAAAAACGGCGTAAAGCATATTGTCTGGTTTGAAAACGCGCGCAGCTTTGCGGTAAAATTAAACATTTTCCTCAAGGAAAAGGTCCCCGGCATCGGAGTCTGGCGGATCAGCCTGGAAGACCCGCAAATCTGGGATTTATTACGCCAGTATACCCAGTTCTTTTAAGGAAAAATACGTATAAATTTGTTTGAAAATAATTTTCATCCACACCCTTTTTCTCCATATTTTTCCTGATATTTTTGAGATAATAAATACAGGAACTATCTTTTTACGATGGAGAGACAAGACATTGTCAAACAAAGGTGACAAACTGTTTTGCCGCCACTTTGAAGAAAAATTCATATTCGGTAACCTGACCACGGTATTCTGCAACGAAATTCCCCGGGACAGGGAAGTAATATTTCTTTGTATCGGCATAGACCGGTCGACCGGTGACTGCTTTGGACCCCTGACGGGAACCCTGTTGGAACAGCTGAGGGTACCGAATGTCTTCGGTACCCTTGAGAAACCGGTTCACGCCCAAAACCTGGCCGGTATTTATGCTCATCTTCCGGAAAAAAAGTATGTCGTTGCGGTTGATGCTTCACTCGGGGGCATCAGGGAGCTGGGTTATCTGAAAGTCAATAAAAGCCCGCTCCTTCCGGGAAGCGCCACGGGCAAAATTTTACCTTCAGTGGGAGACATTTCGGTGGTTCTTATAGTCAATGTTGCCGGCCTGGCAAACTACCTGCTTTTACAAAGCTCCAGCCTCAACCTGGTATGGAAAGGGGCAAACGTACTGGCCAGAGCCATTTCGACCGCCCTTTACCTGATCAACAAAGAACGGCGCCTTTAAACCATTGAAATTTATTTTCAATGCGCCGGGTCTAAAACCTCCGGCTTTCAGCCGGAAAGCTTTAGTACTACAGCGTAATATTGCTTATTTCGTTATACCCGCTACGCCACGGGGGCGGTTCCATCGTCTTCCCTTCGGCCCTTTGCTACGCTTCGGGGACGCTCGAACCGTCCCCATGGCTCCGCTGCCCATGGCTCCGCTAACCTTTAATTTACGCTGCAGGTGGTTGTTGAGTTTATTGTCAGCGTCCGGAGACGATTAATCGCACCTGCCGTTTCCTGCAACCGCGGCAGGGCATAATCCCCCGGATGTTTTCCGTAAAAAGGCGAGATAACGTCCAAACCTTTTTCTTCTATCTCACTATATACTGCCTGGAGCACCTGGAATAAAGTACTCCGGTTGTCAATATAATGCCGGCTCAGATAATATATCAAACCGGCTATGGCCCTGGTTTGACTGGTATCAACCAGTTGCTCCAAATAACTCAGGTTTATGGCATTGCTCCCGAAAACTACCGTGTCCGGCCCTTTGGCATCCACTTTTATTTTATTACCGCGCTCGGGCCTGAATCCCTGTTTTAAAGGAATTCTTCGCTTTATTTCTCCGAAAGCCCTTCCGCCTTCCCAGCGCCGGTTGGTCGGGTTTTCCCCGGCCAACTGTTTGGCTTTGTCCGTTACTATCAACGGCCGGTACTCTTCCATCATGATTACTAAATCCGCCACATCAAAGTAGTCTCCCGAACCGCCCATGACCAAAACCGTGGATACTCCCCGGTCCCGGTATAATTGCCGTACCTTGTCGACAAAAGGAGTAATCGGCTCCTTATCCTTGGTAACCAGCGACTGCATTCTGGCATCCCGGATCATAAAGTTAGTCGCACTGGTATCTTCATCCAGCAGCAGCAGCTTAGTCCCGGTTTCCAGAGCCTCAACAATATTGGCGGCCTGGGAAGTGCTGCCGCTGGCGTCTTCCGTGCTGAACGCTGAGGTTTCTTTTGCGAAAGGGAGATTGCTTATAAAAGGGCTGATGTCAACTTTTTCGATTCTTCTTCCGTCTTCCGCCCTGATTTTTACCGCATCACGGCAGGTGAGCACAAACTCCCGGCCGTCTCCGGGAATGTGGTCGTAAACCCCTCTTTCGATCGCCCTGAGCAACGTTGACTTGCCATGATAACCGCCACCGACAATAAGGGTAACCCCTTCGGGAACGCCCATGCCTTTGATATATCCATGGTTGGGCAGTTCCATTTCAACCGTCAGGCCGGCCGGCGATTTAAAAGGAATGGCGCGTTCTCTTAGCGGTTTTTGACTGATACCGCTTTCCCTGGGCAAAACCGAACCTTCCGCAACAAAAGATACCAGTTTCCTGCGGGCCAGCTCTTCCCTGATAAAATGCTGGTCTTCCTTTAACCGGGCGAAAGCTGCCGCCCTCCCGGCGTCAATATTTTTGTAAAACAGGGAACCGTGGATTATCTTAGGCAGTTCTCCGGTAAACATAACCAAGGCCGATTGGCCGGTAACCCGTCTCCCGGCTGCAGGCAAACCGACAGACAGCCTTAATTCCACATATGCGGAATTAATTACGAGAGCCGTGCGTTCTAAAATTTCCTGGCCGCCCGAATCAATATAAAAAAGGCCGCTTTTGCCCGTGCCCCGGACCTCCCCGGCATTTTTGCCGATCTCTCTTGCCGCCTGCCTGATCAAATAATCCTGCAGCCCGATCCGGCGGGACTTGTTAATCAGCAATTCCCCGGGAAAGGCAGCTTTTTCCCTTGAAACCCTCGCCCTGAGCCTGGAAGGCGGGGCGAAGGGATCTCCCTGGACGTAGTCAACAAAGAGGGTAAAATCCGGAAAATAATATACTCCGGTCAGATCTTTATACGCCTTGTATCCTTTGCCGTCTATTCTTTTTAAAAACCGGATTAATTTGTCCATGAAACCATCTCCACCAATAACCAGTATTTGAAAAAATTCAAGTCCTTTTTTCAGGATTTTTTTAATTTCTTCTCCGGCGGGCTATTTTATTCCTCCCGTTGACAGGCAATGTAAAATATAAACAGGGAGTTGTTTTAAAATATAACCTGACCGGAGGAGTCTATGAGCTGGTTTTATCTTGTTCTGGCAATAATTTTAGAAGTATCGGGAATCATCAGCATGAAACTATCCCAGGGATTCACCAAAGCAATACCTTCAATCTTAATGTTTGTCCTGTACATCCTAAGTATTGCTGCCCTGACTTTTGCCCTCAAAAAAATTGACGTGAGCGTTGCTTACGCGGTATGGGCGGGATTGGGCACGGCAATAATCGCAACGGTAGGATTTTTATGGTTTAAGGAACCGGTATCCGCATTAAAAGTTGGGGCAATTTTATTAATAATTGCGGGCGTAATCATCTTAAATATTTGCGGAGAAACGCCCGTTGACCTGGTTAAGGACCATCAAGATTAAAAACCGGGCCTTGTTTTACCCGTTAATATCCGGCAGCTTGAACCTGACATAAAAAACCGTGCCCGCCGGGCCGGTATCAAAATTTATTACCGCGTCATGCCTGCCGGCGATACTGAAGCAAATCGACAAACCCAGGCCCGTACCGCAGTCTTTGGTGGTAAAAAAAGGCGTGCCGATTTTTTCAACGGCATCCGGCTCAATCCCTTTACCCTGGTCCCGTACCGCTAAAACAACTTCATTAACATCGACATAAGTGCTTATGGTCAAAACCCCGCCTGCAGGCATCGCTTCCAGCCCGTTGCGGACGAGGTTAAAAACAAGCTGCCGCATTTCAGTCCCATCCAGGAACAGGTCCGGAATATCCGCCAGTTCCATTTTCACGTGATTTTTTCTTGTGGCAGCGTCGGCCTCAATAAGCGGGATTATGTTTTTCAAAATCCGGTTGAGGTTTTGTCGCTTTTTATCTACCGCTTTGTTTTTAGCCATGCTCAAAAACTCCGTGATAATGGCATTGGCCCGGTTCAATTCCTCCAGCATGAGCTCATAATACGTCATATATTCAGCGCATTTCTCCTTACGCTTCAGCAACTGCAGAAAACCGCTCACCGTGGTCAAAGGGTTTCTTATTTCATGGCCGATACCGGCAGCCATTTCCCCTACCAGGTTAAGCTGTTCCAAGCGGGCCATCTCCTTTTCCACAAGTTTGCGTTCGGTGATATCTTCCGCCACCCTCAGAAAATGAGTTATTTTTCCCGCTGCATTTCTGAAAGGTGCTATTGATACGGCATTCCAGTATACCTCGTTATTTTTTCTTTTGCCCGGCAATTCCTTTCTCCATTCCCGGCCCGCTTTTATTACGCTCCATATTTGTTCAGCCTGGTCACAAGGTTGTCCGTCCACCAGTTCAAACATATTTTTCCCGGTGACTTCTCCGGGCAGGTAACCCGTAATGCTGGTAAACTTCGCGTTAACGTATTCTATATTGCCGCGGGTATCGGCAATTACAACACTGCTGGGGCTCTGCTCAAGCGCACTGGACAACATCCGCAACCGCTCCTCGGCCTTTTCCCGCCGGTCTATCTCTTGCCGCAGGTGTTTTAAATTTTCCTTCAACCGCTCCTGATTTTGTTGCGCAATATCCATCATTTCACCGGTAAACCACCCGATCACGCACATCGTGGAAATAATAAACAGTTCCGATTCCAGTGCCTGGACGAAAGGCTTTGTTTCCCCGATTACCTGGTATAACACCAAGAATGCAGCACAGACAGCCGACATAACCAGGCCCGGTGTCTTACCCATGGTGGTGGACGCAATCAAAACCGGCAGAATAAATAAAACCTGAGTATAAATAAGACTGTCTTTAAAAATTACTAAAATCAGCCCTACCGCCAGCAAAGGGAAAACAACGTAAGCGAGATCCACTAAAAAATAATGACTGAAGTTCTTGCGGTACAGGTAGCTTTTTGTGTGATATAACAAAACAACCCCCAGCATCACCAAAATTACTAATAAAATGAAGCGGATACTGATAAAGGGATAAACATTTCGGTTATACATATTGCTGCTTAAAACCAGGTCCAACATTAAAATAATAATACAGAGCATGTGCGTGGCAGTAACGTATTCGTAAATTTTGTTTTTTTCCTTTTCCGTTTTTAGGCACCTCCCATCCTGACAGTTTGAACGAAAAAGAGGTGGGATAAATGACCACCTCTTTTTTACCTCCTGAGCGACCGGAAACTTCAGGCGGCTCACTTTTTAATTTTTACCCGGTCCATGAAGAAAATCAAAGCGTGCCCCGGTTTCGTGAGCATAAAACTGATCCATATAACGGTTGCGGCAATACAAACCTGTATTTCCCGGGCCAAAGACGACGGGTTCTGCTGCAGTACCGCTAACCCAACCGCCAGTAGCAAAAGAACCAGCAGCGACAGCAATTTCAGTTTTTTTCTTCTGGCAGGCGCTATCACCGGCGCAGCGGGAGAATCCACCGGCGCCAGCAGAATGATTGCCGTTGCACCGGCCAGGACGGCCACAACCGAAACCATGCCGGGAAACGGTGGTTCAAAGGCGGCAAGGTACCCGGACAGCAGGGCAAGCAACGGGAACACGGCAACGGTAAGCACCCCGCAGCGCCAGGGAGAACTCGAGTGCGCTCCGCCGGCGGTATGCCTGAAAATTGCCGCCGTGAACAGGCACGCGGCCGTTCCGGGCAGCACGCCGAGCAGCAAGCCTAGCGCGAGCGCGAGAATAACGTTTAACAAGTTAAGCACAAGTATTTCGATCACGTAGGCCAGGATCGTTTCTTTTTCCGGAGAAAGCCCGGCACCGGCAGCCAGACAACCCGCCAGGCGCCTGCTGAACGGCAGGTAGCTCATATTTTCCACATGCCTTCCGCCGGTTTTTTAATTTTTGCCGCTAATAGAGCAAAGACAATCATCAATAACGCCTGGGGCAACCCGAGCAACCTCCAAAAAAGCGGGTTTGCTAGGTAAACCTGGGGGTCGGTTTTGGTAACGGCAAAAAAACCTTCATGGATTACCAGTTCCAGTACCGCCAACGTAGCAACGGATGAAAAGACCGCGACAAAACTTTTTGATAAAAGGACCCGGGTGGCCTTGGCAACAAAAACAACCGCCAACATCAGGCAAGCCACCGTATGAAGGCCGAAGGTAAAAGGCAGGGCCCTTATAACAAATGCAATTACGGCCAGCACGGTTGCGGCAGGAGTGATAATCCCCCACCGGAGCGGGACACCGGCTAAAGCCACACTGAAAGCAATGACCCCCGTCATTTCCGGAATAGCCTGTAATAAAAACAATAAGAAATTAACCATGATTTCCCCTTTAATTTTTATATTCCAAATATTCTCCAATTTTTAATATTCTCCAATTTTTAAGCACAGTCCTGCTTTTATTGCTGTCACCTCCTGTATTTTTTATAAACAAATTACGACAAATTTTTAATATTTACTAATGTTTTTGGTTAATATATCATAATATTTGGTATATTTGTCATGGGAATGATTATCATAAACAAGCTGATTTGATAAGAGGTGCCTAGCGTGAAATACGATGTGATAATTTCAGGAGCCGGTCCGTCCGGCGCAACCCTGGCCTACCATCTTGCCCGGGCCGGCCTCGAAGTGCTCATTCTGGAAAAGCAATTTTTCCCCCGGGATAAACCGTGCGGCGGCGGGATAACTTATAAAACATCCCGCTTACTTGACTTCCCCTGGGAAAATGCAGTGGAAGACACGGTCCGTACCATGGCCTTCAACTTCCGGGGGCAGAGAGGAGTAACCGTCCGAACCGCCATGCCCGTGGCCTACATGGCTACCCGCAGCAAATTTGACGAACTTCTTGCGCAACAGGCCCGGTCAGCAGGTGCCCGGATCATAGAGGGAGCGGCATTAGAAGAAGTAAAACTAAAAGACGGTCTGGCAACGGTATCTGCCGGCGGTAAAACCTATCAGGGCAGGATTTTTGCGGGCGCGGACGGTGTCAACGGCAAATCTGCCCGGCTTCTGGGCCTGTACAACCCGGTAGCGACAGGTCCCAGCCTGGAGGCTGAGCTAGAATGCCCGCCAAGACTCACGGGGCACTTCCGGGGTATGATTAAACTGGACTGCGGCGCATTACCGTGGGGATACGGCTGGATCTTCCCTAAAGAAAACCGCCTCTCCACCGGCATAGCCTCCTTTAGCCGCAAGGCCAAAGGGTTAAAGCAGTCTTTGAAAGAATTTTTAACCAGGGAAGGACTTGAAAACACCCGGATAATAAGCGTTAAGGGCTTCCCGATTCCGGTAGGCGGGGGGAAAAAGACTAAAATCCACTGTCCATCCGCCTTGCTGCTCGGGGATGCCGCGGGGCTGGTGGATCCTTTCAGCGGGGAGGGTATTTATTACGCGATAAAAAGCGCCCGGCTGGCGGCGGAAGCGATCCTTGACCATAAGTCGGACCCGGAACGCGTGCCCGGCGTCTACCAGGACCTTGTCGACCGCCGAATCACAGCCGAACTTACAATGGTACGCCGAATGGCCAAGGTATTTTATTCTTTTCCGCGGACGGCCTTCAGCTTGATTGAAAAAAATCCGGAAACAGCCGGCCGCATGCTAAGGCTTATCTACGGGGAAGGCAAGTATTCCGAATTAAAAGGTGCGGCCCGGGAGGTTATCCGTATGATTGCTTCGAGCAAAAAAACCACCCGCTTACGCTTTTAAATACCGGTTTCTTTTAATTATAAAACGGGCAGTCCCTTATATTTACTTATTCCTTTTATTATCCGTTATATCACTGAATCTTCTCATGATTTCCTGTTCAAATCCGTTTGCCGAAGGTTCATAAAAAATCTTGTCTTTCAGTCCGGCAGGCAGGTAATCCTGCTTAACGTAGTGGCCGGGGTAATCGTGGGGATATTTATATCCCTTACCGTGCTCCAGGGCCGCTGCTCCCTGGTAACCCGTCCCCCTGAGATGAGACGGTACCGGCCCGGCCCGCTCCCTTTCCACTACCGAAAGAGCGGCGTCAATGCCTTTGACCACCGAGTTGCTCTTCGGCGCGGTGGCAATATAAAGGGCGGCCTCGGCCAGCACAATCCTGGCCTCGGGCATACCGACCCTCTCCACTGCCTGTGCCGCGGCTGCGGCCAGGATGAGGGCGTGCGGATTCGCCAGGCCGACATCCTCCGCGGCGTGAATCATGATCCGGCGGCTGATAAATCCGGGGTCTTCACCCGCGTACAGCATCCTGGCCAGCCAGTAGAGGGTCGCCTGGGGGTCGGAGCCCCGCATGCTCTTGATGAAAGCCGAAATAACGTCATAATGCTCGTTCACGCGGTCGTATTTTAAAACCCGTTTTTGAATCGCTTCTTCCGCCACCGCCAGGGATATCCGCCGAATTCCCTCACTATCCGGGGGAATAGTCAACACCGCCAATTCCAGAGCATTCAGGGCAGCCCGGGCATCGCCGTTAGCCACCCCGGCCAAGTGGTCCAAAGCCCCGGAAGCTATTTCCGCCCGGTATCCTCCCAGTCCCCTCTCCCCGTCCCGTAACGCCCTCACCAGCAGGCGTTTTACGGCTTCCCGGGAGAGAAGTTCAAAACGGTACAACTGCGAGCGTGACAAAAGAGGGCGGTTGACGGCAAACATGGGATTTTCGGTCGTGGAGCCGATTAAGGTAACCAGTCCGTTCTCAACGAAGGGTAGGAGGGCGTCCTGTTGGGCCTTATTGAAACGGTGAATTTCATCAATAAACAAGATGGTTTTTTCTTGATTCAGGGAAAACCTCTCTTTAGCTTCACGCACTACCCGCTTGATATCGGCCACGCCGGCCGTAACCGCGTTTAGAGTTTCAAAGCACGCCTTGGTCATGGCCGCAATTATTTCCGCCAGGGTGGTTTTGCCGGTTCCCGGCGGCCCGAAAAATATAACCGACCTGAGGTTATCCGCCTCAATGGAACGCCTCAGCAGCGTCCCCGGGCCCACAATCTTTTGTTGCTCCTCAAATTCAGCCAGGGTTTTGGGCCGCATCCTCAGGGCGAGGGGAGCGGCCCTGGTCAGGCTGCCTTCCATAGATTGTTCGAACAAATTCATGGCGCCACACCCCGGAATTCATGGTTGATGCCTTTATTGTAAAGCAAGACCTTAACCAAACGCAACCTTGAAGGACATACCCGGTATTTTAATTTATTGCCAGGGTTTTTATTTCCTCAAGCGTATTTAAATTGTTGGCCTTGATGTACTTGCCTGATATTGTATATAGGGTGTCATTAATGTAAAGAATTCTCTTGACGTTTTTGTCGCTTTCATACCAGTAGTTCCCCGCCTTCAGCCGGTCTGCTTCGGACAGGTGGGTGATGCCCCCCTTAAACCCGAAGCCGTGGTCAAGGTCCACGCTATAAATGTACGCTCCCTGGAAGGTGAATTCCCCGTACGCCGGAAATCTCCTTTTGGGGACGACACTGCCGTCATTCAGTTCCATTACCTTAACGGGGAAAGCCAGCAGGTGCTTATCCCTGGAGAACAACAGGGCTTTATGATTGTGCAATAATTCGGAATCAGTTCCCCGGTCGCCGATGATTTCCCGGGACATCTCCACCGGGTTGCTGACATCAGTTACGTCAAAGAGTGCCATTTTCATGCCCGTGTAAAAAGCCATGCTTCCCGTTTCGTTGCCGGCGCGGTCTTTTTGCCCTACCTCAATCGTATCTTTCCCAAAGCCGATCACGTGGTTTTCATCGTACGGGTGCAAATAATCACTATAACCCGGTATTTTTAAGGCACCGAGTATTTCAGGGTGACGCGGGTCCTTTAAGTCAATGACAAAGAAGGGGTCCGCCGTCTTAAAAGTAACCAGGTAACCCCGGTCGCCCATGAACCGCGCGGAGTAAATTTTTTCACCGGGAGCAATATCCTCCAGCCTCCCGGCCATGTTCAGAGCTTGATCCAAAACATAAACGTGGTTCTTTGAGGTATACTCGTCTGTCCGCCATATATCACCACTGGTAGTAGCGATACGGAAGTACTCTTCGTGTTCATCCATGGAAAACTGGTTCAGGATAGTTCCCGGCACCTCCCCGCAGGCAAGGTATTTCAGCCGCCCGTCATTCAGGGCAAACTTGTAAATCCTGGTTACCTTTTCGTTAACCGGCCGGGGCACCAGGTTGGTCCCGTTTCCAGCTGTATTATATCGGTAGCCTGTTACCGCCACGTACAGGTTTTCCGGGGAAGCGTAAATGTTTTCACCCGAGCCGAGAAACGCCTGGACGTCAGCTGCCTCCTCCGGCCGGTCCAGGTTGATCCCGGCTACGACCAAATAATTGGGCTCTATAAAACCGGGAAAACACTTTATGCTGGAATAATCTATTGCTCCAAGTTCACTGCTCGTCGCCGAATCATAGAAGAAAGGTTTGAGTTCCTGCCCCTCCATCTCCCTTAGCGGATAATAATAAATGTTTTTATTGGCAAGCAAATAAAACGACGCGCCCACTTTACGGGAAGACACATACCTGCCGCCCAGTTCCAACTCACGCACTTGATTGATATTGGCCTTGTCCCTGATGTCGTAAACTACTGCTTTTACCGTATCAAAACGGCAGAGCGGCGGCATTATCGCGGGCGCAGCTACCTTGGCGGAACTTTCAGCCAGGGGTATGGGGGCGGGAATTTCCCGGTACTTTTGGGTGTGCCCGATGACCACCAGGTATCTGCCGTCTACATACATTTCCTGCGGAGAAAAACTGTTTTCCGTAAACTCCAGGGTGTTTACCACTTTCAT
>DFAQ01000071.1:1409-25276 GCA_002365865.1 Pelotomaculum sp. UBA3102 | reverse complement strand
ACAATATCAGCTTCGTCCACACCCGCGACCTGCACGTTGGTCCCGGAATAATCAGCAGCGGCTTCATTCCCTGCGGACCGTAACGGCACGGCTTGCGTACCGGCATCATTCGCCAGATCCTCCGTAACTGAAGGAGCTTTCATGCTCATTTTTTTGAGCATGCCGGATTGGGCTTGCATGCCGGCCAGGAGACTTTTTAAATTCCCGTACGAACCGACCACCGGCAAATCGCTAATTGCCCCCGGCGGGTCCGGCAGATTTCCCGGCGGCCCCATCAGGACGGCGCGTCCGGCTTCATCCCGCTTTACCTCGTAGCCCAAAGCTTCGGCAAACCAGCATGCGGGTATATACATCCGGCCTTCCTCAAGCAGGGCGCTGGCATCCATAGCTTGTTTTTCCCCACCGGCGTACAATAAATCGCTGCCCGCGGTCAGCTTGATCGCAGCACCGTCCGGACAAAAAACAACCGACTTCGAGGTGCCGTCCCAGATAATATCGCTGTCCGGAATCCCCAGCGCACGGCCCAGGTAACGCACGGGAACGTACACCCGGTTGTCGCGGATAAACGGAGCGGCGTCCATAGCTTTTACTTGGCCGTCATTAATATACGTCCTCTGACCGACCAGAAAAGTCGCCCGGTGCTGCACCGTAGCGTCAACTTCCGGCTGAAGCCAGGGCGTAAAAATAACCGCCAGCGCCACCAATAAAATAAATATGATAAATTTTTTCACCGCAAAAACCTCCCTTTATCCCGTCTTTTTCTCTTTTTCTTTTAGACGTTCAAACACAAAGATGTGGTTCATTTTTGTTACGCAAAAAAACCAGGGAAAGAGTCTTATGGAAAGAACATCAAAATGCTAAATATTATTGGATTAAGTTGCTCCTTTTCTCTTTATTAACATGAATTGCACTTAAAAATTCAATATATTTGTAAGATGATAATGAATACAGTCACGGGTAAAACGGCATAAGTCACTTCCAAGGCTGTGCTTTTAATATTTTTCTTACCCTTATCCCCCAGTTATCAGGTTCCGATAACGGTTATTACAACCTCCCGGGCGGCTCTCGGCCCGTCGAATTCACACAGGAAGATATTCTGCCAGGTGGAAAGCCCGATTTTTTTATCTATAACGGGAATGGTTTCACCGGGGCCGACCAGGCCGGATTTTAAATGCGCGTCACCGTTCCCATCCTGCCGGTCGTGTTCCCACACTCCCCGGGGAATGATATTTTTAAAGAAGTTTACCACGTCTTTTTGGACACTGTCATCCCAATTCTCCTGGATCATTACGGCTGCCGTGGCACCCCGGACGTAAACATGCACGATCCCGCTTGCAACATGGGATTGTTCCACTACTTTTTTCACCGGCGCGGTAATGTCGTAAAGCGCTTCACGCTTGTGGGTTTCGATTTTAATCACTTTTTGCATTTTCTACTCCCCCCTCTAATAAACCGCTTAATATTATTGCTGCTTCAGGCTTTCAGCTTTCTTATTTCCAGTTCCCGCCGGCGGTCCACCCTCCCCTTGCTCAGGAAAAACATCAGAAGCAACGTGATAGGGGGAGCCGCCGGAGAGGTCCAACCGACCCTTTCCCGTATCCAGGCGGCGGCGCACAGTCCCGACCCGACGGTAAATATGGTGAGGGAAATCAAATACACTCTTTTATAGCCGAAACGGTCTCCCAGGTAACCCGTAACCGGCACCACTACCCCGGAAACAAGTAAATAAGCAGTAAGCACCCACTGGATATCTTCCGTCCCCACATTGAAAATTGCCATCATCCGGGGCAGGGCCACATTAACGATGCTTCCGTCCAAAATACCCATAAACGGTCCCAATACCAGGATAAACAGCGCCGACCAGAGAAAGTTACCGCTTGAGTCTCCACCGGCTGTATCAGGTCCGTGATTTAATTTCGCATCTGCTTTTGCTTCCTCAGGTTGATTAATTATTTATTCCGTTCCTTTACTTTTAACCAGGGCTCCTTTTCCAAAAAACTTCCTTCAACATTACTTTCCATTTCTTCGAACATGCCCAGCGGGACACTGAAAGATAAAACGTTTTTATCGACCAGCGGTCTGGCTGAAATATCAAACATGCCTATTACCGCCCTGGGGTTTTCTTTTTCGCCTTCACTGTAGGGGAATAAACCAAAGGTGTGGCACCCGGCCCCCATAGGAGCAATAACGTTATTATTCGCCCCTCTTCCGTAGTTGGCAAGTACTACCAGGGCGGATAACTGGTCCGGTTTAACCAGGAAAACCACTACTTTCGGTTTTTGGTCCGCCTCAACCTGTTCTATCGGTTTTAACACAATATATTTCGCGGGAATGTCCCGCATGGGGAGTGTTTCCACAAATTTAGCCGCGATTTCCGGAGATTTAAAATACCTTTCACCATGTTCCAGGTCCGGCATACCCGCGGCAATGTTTTTACCGGCTTCTGACCGGCAAAACTCTTTATTACCCGTGGACAGAAAATACTCTATCCCGCCCGGGAAATAAACGTACTGGTTGCCGAAACCAAGGCCGGTACCTCCTCCCGGGCAGCCGAAAGTCTCCCGGTCGAATACCACCTTCTTACCCTTGGCCGCAGCCACCAGCGTGGCCACCACACAGCCCCTGGCACCTTTTTTAAACTGCACCGCTCCTTCGGGCCGTTCATCCGTCCAAATCAACGCTACCGGGGAATAACCCATACCTATTGCTTCGGCAATCTTACTTTGCATCTTTCACCCTCCTTGTATACTATGAGCAGCTCTTTTTTTAGCGTTCCAAACCGATTAGCATCTGATTACTTAATACTTTATTCAACTGGTTCAAAGTGGAACATTCAAACATCCGGCAATACTTCCCGAACTCCAGTGTTTCCGGTGACCGGTCCCAGGTTTCGCGCGGCATGGTATTGAGCCACGGGTTTCTTAATCACGTTGCTCATGTTTTCCGGGTGCCCGCGGCCAGCGCTTCCACCCCAACCTCCCGCACTAAAGTGTCGATGTCCTCCTTATTCTTAAAAACCATATTCAACGTTTGTTTAATCGTCTCCTGGTTGAGAAAACCGGCGCTCCCTCCACCAGCAGGGGCTTGCCCAGTTTCAGGGCCAGAAAAACCGTGACCGCCAACTCCTGTTCACAAATATACCCCTGCTCTTCAAACGACCGGTGCAAACCGTCAACCGTCAGGTCATCCAGGTTCATTCAATATCGACTCCTCTCTAAAAACCTTGGGGGAAAGTCGTCTTTTACTGATATAACAATTATTATTTTCCACATCAATGCGTCCGGCGGTAGGCCAGGCCCTGGGCGACAGCCACCAAATCACCCGCTTCGTCCCGCACTTCCAGCCGGTAAATTCCGGTTTTCCTGGTCAGGTTATCTTCATGAGCAACGGCGGTAAGCACGGCTCCCACTGTAGTGGCCTTAATAAAGTTGATGTTCACATTAAGAGCAAGCGCCATGATGCCGTGGGAATTGCTGGCTGCGGCGAAGGCCAGGTCCGCCAGGGCAAAAACCGCACTACCGTGCGTTACCCCCGCTCCGTTCAACAATTCAGGCGTCACCTTCATGACAGCACTGGCGTAACCCGGCCTCATCTCGGTAATTTCAATCCCCAAAAGCCTGGCCAAGGCATCTTTACCCAGCCGCTGCCTGCCCTGTTCAAGTGTTTTTGCCTGTTCTTTATTCATGCAATCCCTCTCCTCTGGTTTAAGAATTGCCTAAAAACCGGCCCCAAAAAACATGCGTTTAAAGCAGTTAAATCAGTAATCAGTTAATTCATTATAACACAAGGAAATAATGATTTTGTAGCGAAGGAGGAAAAACGGAGGGATATTATAGATGAATACCCATAATATAGGAAGGAATGCCCCCTGCCCGTGCGGCAGCGGCAAAAAATATAAAAAATGTTGTATGGGTAAACCAAAAGTTGCTTTTACAAACTACCGGGGGCAACAGGCAGTCTATGGGGAAGAAGCCATTCTTGCCGCTTATAAAATCCTGTCCGAATGTGAAGCGTATCTAAGCCGCAAAAACCTAACTGTTGAAAGAGGCCTGGAGATATTAAAAGAATTATATGCGCTGTACAATGAATTTAATAAGCATTTTTCCCCTTATTATTCCTGCGCGCGGGGCTGCACTCATTGCTGTTTTACTAATGTTCTGGTGAGTAAAATCGAAGCTCAATATGTAAAAGAATTTGTGTTATTAAACTTCTCTAAAGATGATCAAGACCGGTTTAATAAAATAATAAACCAACAAAAAGATGAATATTTATCGTTAGCAGAGATAAACTTCGATCTAAGCAACAAAACCAGCCAAAATCAGGACCGTTATTTTGCCAAGCACCTACCCTGCCCTTTTTTATCTGATCCGGGAGATTGTTTAATATACAGCGCGCGCCCGGTTCCCTGCCGCACCTGCAATTCCGTTTCAAACCCGGAAAAATGCCGGAATAATGAAAAACAGGCCTTAACGGACCCTTTTAAAATAAATGATTATTTGACCAAAAGAGTTATTAATATTTCTAAAAGAATCTATGGCCTTCCCTCAACCATTAAACACTTGCCGGCATGGTTTATTGACGGTTTTAAAACTTAATGAATGTAGGTATGTTTTTATGCAGACCGCTTCAGGCACCTGTCGATAAACCTGACGGCAAGGGACCGGTCCCCGAAAAAATTCAAATGCAGATAAGTGGCCAATAAGTTTTCCCGGGCATAACCGTCCAGGCGGCCATCCCGGCCGCGGCCGCCATAAAATTCAAAGGCATTCAAAGGTTTAACCGGATAATAATCTGAATAATGAAATTCGTGCCCTTTTAATCTGTAGCCCTGGTCACAGAGGATATTATCACACTGGGCCAATGCGGTAACGTAGCCCATGCCGACTAATTTATTCCTCATAATACAATAACCGGGTACAATTCCTGCCAACGGAAAAGTATTATTTTTCAGATCAGTCACCCCTTTGGTGAGGTACATAAAGCCGCCGCATTCAGCGTAGATGGGCATACCCCGCCTGTAAGCACCGGCAATGGCCGCAAGCATCTCCCGGTTGGCCGCCAACTCCCGGAGATACATTTCGGGGAACCCGCCCCCGATAATTAACCCGCGGGAGCCGGCCGGCAGTTTGTGATCGTGCAAAGGGCTGAAAAAAACCAAATTGGCACCCAGAGCAGCTAAAGTATCCAACCCATCCTGGTAATAGAAATTAAAAGCCTCGTCCCTGGCAACGGCAATGGTAACTTTGGGTTCAGTCTCAGCTATTTCGACATTTGTTTTTAACGGTGGTGCGGACCCGGCTATCCGAATCAACAAGTCGAGGTCCAGGCACTGTTCAGCGTATTTCCCCAGTGTTTCAACCTTATCTCCGGCCGCGTTATTTTCCGGTACCGGCAACAACCCCAGGTGCCTTTCCGGAGTGGATAGGTTGGAATCACGAAAAACAGCACCGATTACGGGAAGGTTACAATAACCTTCAACTGCCTCGGTTACCACTTTCCTGTGTTTTTCGCTACCGACCCGGTTTAAAATCACACCGGCAAGGTTTAATTGAGACTGAAATTTCTGGTAACCGCTGATAACGGCGGCAGCGCTTTGGGCCATGGAACGCACATCTATAACTAAAATAACCGGCGCCTTTAGCGCAATGGCGACTTCCGCAGTTGAACCCGTCCCGTCTTTTTGTGCCCCGTCAAATAATCCCATAACCCCTTCGACAATACTTAGATCCGCACGGGACCCGGCCAGGTAAAAGGACTGCAATAATTTTTCTTCCCCCAGCATCCAGCTGTCCAGGTTGCGGGAAAAACGGCCGGTGGCCAGGCGGTGATAACCGGGGTCAATGTAATCCGGTCCGGCTTTAAATCCCTGCACCCTGTAGCCGCGCCGGGCTAATGCCGCCATCACAGCGGTAGCCAGGGTGGTTTTGCCCACTCCGCTGCTGGTACCCGCGATAACCAACCTCGGTAGGTTCATAAATTCACCTCAAGAACATCAGGGTCTCTTAATTATTCGGCCCGTACGGGAAATTATACAACAACGCGTTGACAACCGCCGTGGCTATGGCACTGCCGCCCCGGGTGCCCCTGACAGTGACATAAGGCAGGCCCGCACTCATCAGCATTTCCTTGGACTCTCCGGCGCCCACGAATCCCACCGGCGTGCCGATAACAGCTCCAGGCCTGACTCCCCGGGCCGCCAGTTCCAAGACCGTAAACAACGCTGTGGGCGCGTTGCCGATTACCACCACGTTGCCCTCAATTAAGTCCCCGGACAGTTTTACCGCCGTCATGGCCCGGGTTTCGCCGTTTCTTTCCGCTGCTTGGATCACCCGGGGGTCGGAAATGCGGCAAACAATTTCCCCGCCCAAGGCTGCCGCCCTGGCCTGGTTGATACCCACCTGAATCATTTTAACATCAGTCAAAATAATAAACTTATTTTGACTGAAAATAGCAAAAGCAGCCGCCACAAACCGGGGATGAAACTCAATTAAAGACGCTATATCCGGGTCCCCGGTAGTGTGGATAACCCTTTTGACAATTTGCTCCTCAACCGGACCGAGCCGTAGCTTGGCCGTGTACTGAGAAATTATATTCATACTTTGGCCCGTAATCGCCCCGGGGTGTTTAATATATTCCATCAACTTACCTCCATGATACGATCCACAACGATACCCGCGATCCTCCGGTCGGAACCTAAATTCCGGGCGCAAACGATATCAATGCCGTATTTATCCCGCAACAATTGAATGTCGCCCGGAATGTCTTTTTGCACATGAATACCCCGAAAGAGGAACAACGGCACGACAATAACGCTTTTGATTCCTTGGTTAACTAATTCCTGCACCGCAGTTTCCAGATCAGGCCGGCAGTGGTCCATAAAAGCCGGCTTTACCGGCGCAGGTCCCACTTGCTCCCGCACCATATCCAAAATATCATACAATACCTGGTTCGCTTCAACTGCCCTGCTTCCGTGGGCCAAAACTATAATTGCCTTCATGATAACCCGCACTCCTTAATAAATTGCTCTACTTCGTCAAAGGTATCCGCTTGATGTTGATATCTAATCGCCGGCCTTTTGATAATGATAACCGGCAAGTTCAGCGCCAGGGCCGCGTCAATTTTAGACCCGGTGCCCCCGGCGGCGCCGCTGTCTTTGGTTAATACCACTCCGGTTTGGAAGTGCCGGTACAGGGCGAGGTTCAACTCCTTGCCGGCAACACCGCAAAACGCCACCACCTCGGCCACCCGATACTTTTTGCAGGCTTGAAGGCTGCTTTCCAAGGGCAGCACCCGGGCCACCACCCGCTTTTGTTCCATTAAACCGGCGCGGTAAAGCCGGGGCAAAGGCTTCACGCCCACCGTCAAAAACGCCGTGCCGGGCCTGGCGCAAGCAGCACGAGAGGCTTGATCCCAGGTTGCCACGGGAATGACCAACGGGTGTTCGGGCAGTTCAGACGCCCTGCGCTCGTAGCGCAAATAAATGATACCCGTTTCCTTGCAGACAGCCTGGGCGAGCCGTGAAACTTCAACCGCAAAAGGATGACTGGCATCTACCACCAGCTTGATTTTTTTGCTCGCCAGCAGCTGTTTTAAAGTATCCCGGGAAAACCTGCCCTGCACGATGTCCACGCCCAGGCCCTGTAAAAAGCCCGCGCCCAAGGTACCGGTAACTGAAACGACAACCCGGCGCTCCCTTCCGGTTAAATATTCCGCCAGCCGGCGACCGTCCGACGTACCACCAATAACCAGAATCACAGCTTATACCCCCGGGGCGTGATTAAACGGCCGTTTTGAACATAAGTTTGATTGTTACCGATGATCACCGTGCTGAACATATCCAGGCGGCAGGAAGTAAAATCTCTTAAGCTGCTGATGATCACTTCCTCTTCCCCGCGCTTGGCGTTGCGCACTATTCCCACCGGCCTTTCCGCAGGCAAAATAGTGAGTAACCGTTCCCTGACTTCTTCGATTTGTCTGACCCGCTTTTTGCTTTTGGGGTTATAGAAAACAATTACAAAGTCGCCCCGGGCGGCCATTTCCACCCGTTTAACGATAATGTGCCACGGCGTCAGCAAGTCACTGAGGCTGATACAGGCAAAATCATGCGTCAAAGGCGCTCCCAGCGACGATGCCGCCGCATTGGCCGCAGTAATCCCCGGCACTGTCTCCACCGGCAACTCAACGCCGGTTTGCTCCAGCAACTGGTACATAATGCCCGCCATGCCGTAGACACCCGGATCACCGCTGCTTACCAGCGCCACGGTATGGCCCCGCAGCGCAAGTTCAATTACTTTCTCGCAACGCTCCTTTTCCCCGGTCATACCGGAAGATATGACCCGCTGGTTGGCGCCGGCCATATCCTTTACTAATTCAACATAAGTTTTATAGCCCACGATATAATCACTGCCGGCAATGCATTGCCACGCCCGCCGGCACATGTATTCCCGGTCGCCGGGCCCTAAGCCGACAATAAAGATGTGTCCTCGGCTACCGCAACGGTTATGCCCGGGAAAATCCTTTTCGCCACTACCAGCCGGGGTAACCGGGCGCCCGTCATTGCTGCCGGTTCGCATACACCTTCAACTCCGATCTCGCTTTTTACGAAATTCGACCCCGATAAACCGTATTTTTTCATAGTATCCGCCAGCTGCCGGGGAGAATAAAATTTTAACGGTAAATTGAGGCAACCCGCCAGTTTATCCAACCCCGGTTCCCTTTTCTTTACCGTACAGGTGGCCAGCTCGTTGACTGACTTCCAGCTCAGGCGATTTTCATCCATCACTGCGGCAACCGCGCGGTGCAAATCCCGGAAACCGGTTCCTTTTTTACATCCGATACCCAGGTACAGGTTGCCGGGCCGTAAGTACAGGCACGGTTTTCGATCAACCCGGCCGGTGCGACTACTGACGACAACCAGGGGGATCTCCGCTTCCAACGGCCTGAGATGATGTAAACTTAACATCATCTGCCCGGCCAGAGTCTTACCCACCAGGTAATCAAGGTCCGTGGCCAGTACAATCTTCTCACCGTTGGCCAGGGCGCCGTTGACTCTACGCACCCCGGAAAGCGGTTCTACCGTCCACCCGAGGTCGCGGGCGACGGTATCCACGGCGGCGAGCCCCTGTACATCCGTAGCAGTGGTGATTACGGGGGTAGCGCCCAGTTTTTCCGCCAAGCCGGCGGCAGCTGAATTGGCTCCCCCCAAGTGTCCGGACACAGCACTGATTACAAACGCACCCTTTTCATCCATGACCAGTACAGCCGGATCGGTATCTTTACCCGACAGGTGAGGACTGATGGTACGCACCACAATACCCAGGGCCATGATCATAATGATCACCCGGTAACCCGGTATGATCTCGGAATAAAGTTTAGCAAGACTGGTAAACTCGCGAATGCTGCCTGGGGGCAAGATATTATTTCTGCCCCGATAAACGTAAATGTCGCACTCAGCAACACGCGCAATTCTTGCCGCCAGTCTGCAGCCCCCTCCGGTGAGCGCCACCACGGCACACCTCACTCCGCATCACCCCCCGAGTCCCGGCGAAAGCCATGACTAAACCGCGGGTGATAAAGCCGAGAACGCTTATAATCACCGCCCAAAAAATTTCCCACCAGAATTAGCGCTGTTTTATCAATGCCCGCGTCTTTAACCTTTCCAACGATATTCCGCAGTGTCCCGGTAATTATTTTTTCTTCCGGCCAGGAGGCTTTTTGCACCACTGCAACCGGAGTATCTTCCGCATAACCTTCCTTTAGCCGCTCCACTACTTGGTCAATTACCTGCACCGACAAAAACAGGCACATAGTAGCCTGGTGCCTGGCCAAATCCGCCAACTGCTCTTTTCCCGGCACGCGAGTCCGGCCCTCTATCCGCGTGAGGATAACCGTCTGACTGACACCGGGAAGGGTATATTCCCGCTTTAAGCCAGCTGCCGCCGCCAGAAAAGAACTCACCCCCGGGATGACTTCATAATTAATTCCCAGCCGGTCCAGGGCGTCCATTTGCTCCTGCACGGCCCCGTACAGGCAGGGGTCTCCGGTATGTACCCGGGCCACAATCTTATTTTCCACAGCTGCTTTTTTGATTACGGCCAAAACTTCCTCCAGGGTCATTCCCGCACTGTCGTAAACTTCTGCCTCTGGCCGGCCGAACTTTTTTATAACCTCCCGGTTCACCAGTGAGCCGGTATAAATAATTATCTCCGCCTTTTGCAGCGCCTTGGCCGCTTTTAAAGTAATTAAATCCGGGTCGCCGGGACCAGCGCCGATAATGTAAACCTTCACTGGTTATTTCCTCCCCTTGACGATGATCAACGACAAGTAATCTATTTTTTCACCCTTCAATCCGTCCAGGTCCCTGGTGACTACCTCCCGGCCGGTGCCGCAACGGCTGACAAAAACCGCGTTTTCCTTTAAACCCAACTCTTCCAGCACCTGCAAAGCGGTATCAAAAGCCCGGGAAACCTTTAATAAAACACAATTATCGTGGCAGGACAACACCTGCCGCAAGTATTCGGCCGCGCCAATTGACGGTATAACCACCAAGGTTTCGTTTCCTTCCACCAGGGGCCGTCCCACCCGGGAGGCGGCAGCGTGGTAAGAAGTGATACCGGGCACAAAACTGATCTCAGTTTTCGATTTTAAGCGCCGCACCGTTTCCACCAGGTAAGCAGCCGTGCTGTACGTCAGAGGGTCGCCCAGCGTCAAAAAAGCGGCATCTCCCAGTTCCAGGCCGTCCAGCACCTGCCGGGCCGCTTCCTCCCAGCGCCGCTCAAGTTCCGCCCCGGGCGCGATCATGGGCATATGAAGGAACTCTACCCGGCTGCCGGCGGGTAGGTACTGCCGGACAACTTCCAGCGCCAAGCTGCGATTATCAGGCCCGGACTTGGGGACATAAATGGTTGCCGCCTCCTGCAATATCCGGTGGGCTTTGAGGGTAAGCAGCTCCGGATCGCCGGGTCCGACCCCGAGCGCATATAATACCGCCATCTATTCATCCTCCTTGACGCCCCAAATAACGGTCACGGGGCTCCCGGCCTGCCACATGTGAAATTCACCGGTCTTTCTCAACCTGCTGCAGGATACGTTGACCGCCCCCACCTGGTAGCCTTTTTCCTCCAACAGTAAAATTCCGTTATATACTGATTCCACAGTAACCGCATTCATAACCACTCTGCCCCGTTTATCCAACCGGTGATCAATAAACTCAATTATTTCGCGTAGGTTTCCACCGCTGCCGCCGATAAAAACCCGGTCGGGAGCGGGTAAAGGTGACAGGCAGCCTGGCGCTTCACCTGTCACCAACCGGGAATTGGCGATGCCGAACTTTTTTATATTCTCCCGGATCAATGCCTGGGCGGCCGGTTTCCGTTCGATCGCGTATACCATGCCCGCACCGGCAGTCAACGCCGCCTCCACGGTAACCGAACCGGTGCCCGCCCCGATATCGTAGACAATACTATCCACGTTTAACGCCAGTTTACTGAGACTGACCGCCCGAACTTCCGCGCCGGTCATAGGCACTTTACCGCGGGTGAAGCATTCATCAGGGATACCATGCGGAAACGGTCTATGCTTCATAAGTAATCACCATGACACTGTTTTGCAGTTCCTGATCCACCCGGGACAGCCTGGTTTCGATGATCGTCTCTCCAGGCCCGGACAGGCCGGCACACAAAAAAACACGCGGATCCCCCGGAACTTTTCCGGCTAAAAACCGGGCCACCGCCCCGGGGGTGTTTTTGCCGCCGGTAAGGACGGCGACCGTTTGCCCCGGTCTAATTTCCTCCAGCAGCTTTTCCAGGGTTCGCCCGTGAACGCTGGTAAAACGGGCATCCTGCCAGGTTTCCTTGATCCTGGCGAAGGCCAACTGAACGGAGCTGATACCGGGGACAACCTCCAGATCCGCATTGGAAAAGTGCTTTTTTAAAAAAGCCAGTAAACTGTAGAAACCCGGGTCACCGCTGACCAGCACCGCCACCCGGTACTTTTGCCGTAAATTTTTTAATTGCGGCACCAGCCGAGCAATATTTTTATCGACCGGGTAAGCCGGTTTACCCAGGTGGGCAAACAACTCCAGGGCTCTTTTAGCACCGATGAGACAATCGGACTCCTGGACAGCTTTGCGGGCAACGGGCAGCAAGTAATCCTCGTGCCCGGGTCCGATACCGACTACTTTAATTGGGTAAACCATTGCTTTTCCCTCCCAATTTTCAATGCCCGCTCATCAAACCCGATAACATCTCCTCGTAGCGCAAGTAAAACCGTTCCCACCGTCAGCTGCCCCTGAACGCGCCGCTGCGCTCTTTCTGACGCTCTGGCGGCCAAACGCCGGAATAGATGTTCCAGGTTCATTTCCCTCAACAGGGCGACGGCTTCTTCCGCAGTAACACACCGGAAAAGTCGCGCGATTACCTGCCGGTCGGCGCCGTCCAGCGCCGCCTCGGTAATTAACGACTCCAACCGGACATCGGCAATTTTACTGTGAGTATGAAACACCCCGGCGGCTACTTTGGCCAATTTGCCCAAATGACCGAGTAAAAGCACTTTTTTTACTCCCAACACGACGGCCTGCTCCAGCATGAAACCTACAAAATTGCTCATCTGCACCGTAGCCGTCTCCGGAATCCCTAAAGCCAGAGCCTGTTTTTGCCCTATCCGGCCGGGAGTAAACACCAGAACATCTTCCCCCTGGGCCAATGCCATTTTAATTTGGGGAACCAGGGAATTTTTGAACGCCTCTTCGGACATAGGCTCCACTATGCCCGTGGTGCCCAAAATAGAAATTCCCTCTTTAATGCCCAGCTGGGGATTGAGCGTTCTTTGGGCCAGTTTTGCTCCCCCCGGAATCCAAATCTCGACCCGCGCACCTTTTCCCGGCGGTATTACTGAAGCAACCTCATCGATAATCATCTGCCTGGGGACCGGGTTAATTGCAGGCATTCCCACCTCAACGGCCAGGCCCGGCTTGCTGACCACACCTATTCCTTCGCCTGCCGCAACCTCAATACCACCGGTTTTCTTCCAGGAAACCTGGGCAAATACTTTGATCCCGTTGGTTACATCGGGGTCGTCACCGGCATCCTTAATGACGCTGCAACTGCCGGAACCAAAGCTTAATTCCTGGTCATGCAGGTCCAGGCTGAGTTCCGTTCCGGAGGGAGTCCGAAGGGAAACCCGGTCACAGACCTTCTCGCCGGCCAGCATGACGGCGGCTCCTTTCGCCGCCGCCGCGGCACACGAACCGGTAGTGTATCCTTTACGCCAGTACCGCCCGTTTTTTTCGCATGGCATACTTTTATTACTTTTCGAGACAGCGCCGATTAAGTCTAATAGTTCGGTTTTACTGCCGGGCACGGGGGTAGCTTCATTGAAAACGCCGCTCTTAACCAGTTGCCGGTATACCTCTACGATCCAAGGGCTTTTTAAATCACACTGCGCCAACAGTTCCGGCCGCAAGAAAACTTTCCGGGGCTTTCCCCGCCCGATTATTTGTCCCCGGCAGATTAAAAAAACATGATCGGCCCAGCTGTAAGCTAAATCCACGTCGTGGGTGGAAATAATCAAAGTTTTTCCCTGTGCGCTTAATTTATATAACAGGTTCATAATCTGATGAGCTATCTTGGGATCAAGGCCGGCGGTCGGTTCATCAACAATAACCACCTGCGGTTCCATGGCCAGCACCCCGGCAATGGCCACCCTTTTCTTCTGGCCGTAACTTAAAAAATGGGTCGGTTTTTTTTCCAGGTCTGCCACTTGAGTTTCCCGCATGGCTGCTTTGGCTTTCGCCAGCGCTACTTCCCTGGTCCAACCGATATTCAGCGGGCCAAAAGCCACATCCTGCAAGACGCTGGCAGAAAATAGCTGAATATCGGGATCTTGAAAAACCAGGCCCACATTCTTGCGTAACTCAAGGAGGGAACGGGACCGGTAATGCAATTCCTTGCCGCAAAACAAAATTTTTCCCCGCTGGGGGCGTAAAATCCCGTTAAAATGCAGTAAAAGCGTTGATTTGCCGGCTCCATTGGCACCTAGCAGGGCAATTTTTTGCCCCTTGCTTATTTCCAGGGACAGATCATTTAAGGCTTTGGTCCCGTCAGGATAAGCATAAACCACTTGTCTGGCGGCGATAATCGGTTTGGTCATGCTAAGCCTCCGGCATAAAGTGAGCTTAAAACCAACGCGCCGTCGATTAAAAATATCAGCAAGATGTTGCGCCAGGACCATTGGCGGCGATCTTCCAAAACATGCAGCTTTCCCGCGTAGCAACGCGAAACCAAAGCATCATACATAGCCAGTGATTGCCGGTAGGACTTAATAAAAACGGATAAAATCAATTTGCCCAGGGAAGTCAACCCGGTCCGTAAATTCCTGTAACCTATACGCAAATCCTGGGCCAGATATATTTGCCTGCTTACCTCCAACAGAATGAGAATAAAGCGGTAGATAAGAGTTAACAGTTCAATAACCAAAGCAGGTACGCGCAATTTATTCAGTAACAATACAATATCCGTCACCGGTGTGGTCAGAGTCAGAAAATATAAACAGGATACAGAAGCCAGCGAGCGTAAAAACACATTCGCTGCGTCATTTAAACCCTGGCGGGTTATGCCGATAGTACAGGACCCGATTTGAGTGGCCCAAAGAAAATTATGCGTTTCAAAAGTTATGGAAACAGCCAGTGCGCCCACGCCTACAATTAAAAACGAACCGGGCAGCAGCATCAGCTTTAAATATACGCGCCAGGGCACGTCTGCCAGAAAGACCACCATTCCCCCCATTAACAGAAAGATAACCAGCAACGTGGCCGCTGAAGTTAAGGTGAGGCATAAAGTTAAAGTTAAGGCAAAAAAGAGCATTTTTTCACCGGGGTGTATCTCTGCAAGCTTATTGTTATAAGCATAATAATCTATCAGCAGCATATTTTAATCTCTCTCCGGTTTCTTTTTTCCTTTTAAATACCCGAAATAATAACAGATAAAACCTGTTCCCACAGCCCCTTGCAATACAAAAAGAAGACTTTCGATTTCTCCGCTGGGCGGTTCCCAAATAGGGGAAAACCAAGGCCGGTATTGGGAGTTAATTTCTGCTATAACCTCTTCCGCCTTACCGTCGGCCCCGCCAAAATCGGCGTCCCTGGCATATACCAGCGGGAATACAGCCAGTGTTACGGTTAAAATCAATAACAATACATTCACCATTATTTTTTTATTCATTTTATTCCCACCTCATCAGGTATTACTTCCAGCTGGATCAAGTCGCTTTTACTGTATACAGACATTAAATTAAACACGAGTACGGTTAACAAGCCCTCGCTTACAGCCAGCGGAAACTGGGTAACGGCAAAGATGGAAGCGAACTTAGCAAACGATGCCGCCACCCCTCCGGCCGCATCGGGAAAAGCCAGGGACAGTTGCAATGAGGTAGTAAGATACGTGGCTAAATCACCAAGGACAGCTCCCAGAAATACAGCCAGCCACAGTTTAGCGCCCAGGAGGCGGCAAATTTTATATACTCCGTATGCCACGAAAGGGCCGGCTACAGCCATGGAAAAAGCATTGGCGCCCAGGGTGGTAATACCGCCATGAGCCAATAACAATGCCTGAAACAACAGCACAATACTCCCCAATACCGCCATTACCGCCGGCCCGAAGAGGATAGCGCCCAGTCCAACCCCCGTCGGATGGGAACAGCTTCCCGTTACTGATGGTATCTTGAGCGCGGACAAAGTAAATGCAAAGGCACCGGCAAAAACCAACAACATTTTTAATTTAGGATCGTTAGTTACGGTTTTTTTAATAGCAACAAGCCCCAAAATAAAAAACGGCAGCGTTAATAAATACCACAACCCGCACCAGCCGGGCGACAAAAAACCTTCCATAATATGCATCGCGTATGCCCTGTCAGGAACAATTAATAACAACAGGGTTAGATAAATAAATAGTGTCAACGTTATTTTTTTATTAAACATAGCATACACCTCTTATTTTTAATCAAAACCCAGCGGCAGGTTCGCCCGTTTCACAAGCCAAAATATGCTGACTGAGCATAGAAATTTACTGTAATGAGCACGTTAGGTTACAGAAAAATAAAAACCCCGCCTACGGCGAGGTTGAATAGATAGTAATACCTATAAAACCACCTCCCATACCCGCGTAGGATAGTTGGCTTGACTGTAACAGGCAGGTCTCCTGGCTCAGGGTGACCATTAACTTACCCCTTCCCGGTTGCCCAGTGGTATGGCAAGCGACTACCCTTTAAACAGTGGCGGGGACCGCGCCGCTCTCTCCGCATGGAGGTACGGACTTCCCTTTTAAGTGCTTTTGACACCTGTTACAATATTTATTTTTTATTTGATAGTTACTTATTCTAAACCATATAAAAAATTCCTTCCGGTTTTAGAAATTTTTTAAAAGTTGTGATATTTAAAAAATGGTTTCACAATTTCCCATAATTTTTTGATATTCCTTTTACATTCCGCGCCTAAACTAAACCTGTAAAATTTTTAAAATCCGGAGGGTATTTCACCCGCAGAAAGGTCCGAGGAACTCCAGAACATGCGCACGGTCAGCCACATCCTGCTTACCGACAAAGGCAGAGTAGTCAGCCGGGAACAGCTTCCGCCCGGGTTTCTGGAAACAGCGACCCAACAGGCATTAAAGCAAGCAGGTAATATTCAAAGATATGCCCAAACCATCGGGGAACAAAGGATTTTCTACGTTATTCACCGGGTTAATATGCGCGGCCGTTCCGGTTACCTTCTTTCCTATATGTGGGATTCTTACCGCCGGGAGATGGTGCGTATTCTTTTCCAGCGCTTAGTGCTGTATATCCTGCCGGCGATGCTCCTGATCTGGATTCCCTCCCTCTGGCTGGCAAAGTACCTGTCCCGCCCCCTGGTGAGCATGGAAAAGCACGTCAAGCGGATTGCCGAAAAAGATTGGTACGAACCCGTCCGCCTGGACCGAAAAGACGAAATCGGGCAATTGGCCCGGTCCATAGAGAGCATGAGAAAACAACTGATCCGTAAGGATGAAGCCCAGCAAGCACTGCTGCAGAACGTTTCCCACGACTTAAAAACCCCGGTTATGGTAATCCGCAGTTACGCCCAATCCATTGGCGACGGGATCTTTCCCAAGGGGGACCTGCCCGCTACGATTAAAGTCATTGACGAAGAGTCGGCGCGGTTAGAAAAACGAATTGCAAATTTACTCTACTTAACCAAGTTGGAATACCTGTCTTCCCGCAAACCCGTGCGGGAACCGATAGATTTAAAGGAAAAGGTGGAAACCACGGTCGACCGGCTGCGCTTGCGGCGTCCGGAACTGGAATGGTCTTTCAACCTGATTCCGGCCGAAATAAAGGGCGACCCGGAACAATGGGATGTCGCCCTGGAAAACTTATATACCAACCAGCTCCGTTACGCCGCAAAACAAATCGGCACTTCCATCAGCCGGCAGTCACAAGACGGAAAGTCTTATTATATCATGCGCATTTGGAACGACGGCCCGCCCATTGAGCAAAAGGTAATCAATAACCTGTTCCGGGAGTTCCAAAAAGGAAGCCAGGGAGAATTCGGGCTGGGACTGGTTATCGTACACCGGATTATTTCTCTGCACCGGGCAGAGATTTGGGCCGAAAACGAAGACGGGGGAGTGTCATTTTATATCAGAATTCCCGCAGATGATTAATTCCTTACTGATCACGCTTTACCGGTTTGACCTGATCTCCCGCGGCGAAGGCGGAACTGACGTCGCGAATCACCAGGTCACCTGGTTTGAGCCCTTCTTTTATCTCCAGGTAATCCTGGTTTTTTAAACCTGCCTGCACTTGCCGCTGGACCACCCGGTTATTTTTAACCAGCATAACCTCATAAGCGCCGTCGTCACCCAGGCGCGCGGCTTCCCGGGGCAAAAGCACGGTATCCGGCCGGACCAGCGTTTCGATCTTGACCCGGACCTGATAACCGGGATGCAGGTTTGCCGGATCGTCAAGAGCGATAATAACCGGAACCCTTCTTTGCATTTCACCGAGAACGGAAGTCTTTTCGTAGGCGCGGGGATAAATTTGCTTTACCGTGCCCGTCAGGGTAACATCTTCCAGCAGGGGGGCGGTAATATATGCTTTCTGACCCACCTTGATGCCCCTCATATCATCACTGAGGATATCCGCTTTTACTTCGAGGGTGTCAGACACCCCTACCTGCGCCAGTAAAGTTCCCGGCACGGCCGTCTGCTCCTCTTCAACGGGAAGATCGAGAATGGTTCCGTTAATCGGGCTGGTAACCACCAGTTGATTCTTTTTATTGTTTAATACCCCAAGCTGTTTGTTCAAACCGGCAAGTTGCGCTCCCAGGCGGTTTAAATACCCCTCCTGCCCGGCCACGGCTGTTTTTTCAGCGGCCACTGTCAGCTGGGCATCGTCATATTCCTTCCGGGAAACCCCTCCGGCGGCATACAGTTCTGCTATTCTTGCCAGGTCTTTTTCCGCCTTTTCCAGCCCGGTACGGTTATTTACCAGCACAATCCCGCCGGCTGCTATTTCGGCCTTGACCTGCTCTATTTGCGCTTTCAGGGATTCAATCTGAGCGTCGAGGTCCAAATTTTCCATGACCATTAAAGGCCAGCCTTTTTCAACCGGTTCACCTTTCTCAACCAGGACTTCGATAATCCTTCCGCTCTGACCGGCCTGGATCTCGTAGTCGCCCGGTGACTGGACGTAACCTTTTTCCTCGATGCTTTGTACCAGTTGACCGTTAACTACTTCAACCACTTCAACCTCAGGGCCGCTCCTTAAATGGAAAGCACCGGCACCTACCGCTACCGCCAGTATGACTACTCCCCACAATACTTTCCGTTTCACTGGAATCCTCCCCTTACTCACGGTCTTTTAAGACTTCAACCAGGTCGAGTTTCTTCACGCGCCTGACGGTAAAAAAGTACCCGATCATGACAAATATCAAGGCAACAAATGCTGATTGAAGATAAGTTTCCGGGTACACCACCATCGGCATGGTATACATTTCCGTACTTACCGCCTGGATATATAATTCCCCCAGCAACCTGCCGGCCGGAAGACCTAGCGCAATGCCCAAACCGGACTGCAACCCGATTTCCTTGAATAACAAGCCGGAAACATCGCCGTTGGTCAAGCCGATAATGCGTAAAGACGCCAACTCCCGCTTCCTTTCGTTAAACCCCATCACGGACGAGTTGTAAATAATGGCCAGGCCCAGTATGAGGGCAAAAATCACCATGATCCCGATGAAGTAAATCATGCTGTCCATGAGCTGCATGATATTCTCCTTCTCTTTGCTTTTGCTCAAAACCGAAGCCACCCGGGTCATGTCCTTCAGGCGCGTTTCAATCCGGTCACCCATTTCAGGATCAACTTTAAGCATCACCCCGGTGATCAGGCCTCTTTCACCCAGGGCACGGTTGGCAGTTTCCAGCGAGGAAAACGCCCCCCCGGCCATCAATAACTGTTCATTGATGCCCATGACCTTCAAAAAACTTTCCCGGGACGGGCCGATATTGAGTTTGGTTTCCACCCTGACCTTGTCGCCCACCTTGAGGCCCAACTTCCCGGCCGTACGCTCATTGACCAGGATGCCCGTCTCCGGTATAGATATAATCTCTCCCTCCTGATTAAACACCTTTTTTAACTGCGCAGAGCGTTCCAAACCGGTAATCAGGTTATCTTTCGATTTGCCTTTTTCACTGTCCGCACCCGGTGCGAAAATTTTTACCGGCACCTCGAGCACCGGTTCGATGCGGTTAACCCCCTCCCAACGCGACCAGTTCAGGATCTCATCTTCAGACAGGGGTTGGGTAAATTTGACGATATAATCATAGCGGTTTTCATCCGTAAAGTAGCGCGACATCATGTAGTCCACCGAATCACTGGTGAAAAGGGCCAGCACCAGCAGTGCCACCGCACTCATAACCCCCAGGACCGTCACCCAAAACCGGGAACGGTTGCGAAATATCGAACGCAGGCTCATTTTCCAGGAAGTGTGCAGCTTCCGCCATAACCATTGCCATTTTTCAAGAAACACCGTCCCCCCGCTCCGGGGAGGTTCGGGACGCATGGCATCCGCCGGGTTGAGACCGGTTATACTCCACGAGGCCGTAATTCCGGAAACAGCTCCCAGCACCGTACTGATAATAAAGCTGTACAATACCGCCCGGCCGTTTATGCCGCCGATCGTCCGGGGCAGGTTGAAAAACTGGGCATACATGCCGGAAACGCCGGAGGCCATAAACATTCCGCATACCACCCCCAGCAAAGCTCCCAGAGTGGTCACACAAAGGGCATACCCGGTAAAATGCAGTATGATCCTCCGGTTGTCATAACCCAGGGCCTTCATGATCCCGATATTTAAACGCTGGGACCTGATCAGGCGCACCAACAGGATAAATTGAATTGCAGCCGCCACGATAAAAAACAGCACCGGCAAAATACGTGAACCTTTTTCCAGGCCGTTCAGCTCGGCATCCAGGGCCGCGTGGCTCAACTGGTCCTTACGGGGATAACCGGCCAAGTTGCCGTACGGTTCCAGGATCTGCTCAATTTTTTTCTGCACTTCCTTTTGGTCGACACCGGGCACCAGTTTCACGATTACCTGGTTAACCTGGCCCTGCATATTCAAAATATCCTGGGCTTTCTCATGAGATATCATTATAATGCCGAATTCCTTGGAGTCAGGCAGCATGGTCGCTGCGTCCTTCATCGTGTAAATAAACTCCGGACTGGTGGCGGTACCCACAAAAACCAGGGGGATCTTTTTCCCGCCGGCCAGTATTTCAATTTCCTTACCCGGTTCAAGGTAATTGGCCTGGGCATACTGCGGGTCGGTCAGGACCGTGATACCGGCGCCGGATTCATTTTCAAACATCCTGCCTGACAGTAGGTGCAAGCGGTTAAGCTCTTTTTCCATGGGCAGCGGGTAACTGGTCAGGCGCGCAGTAGCCCGGTGATTATCCTCTCTCATTACCGGCACGTCTTTCTGGATCCGGCCGGTCACTTTAATTACGCCGGGTACGGACTGAATCTGTTTCAGCACTCCTTCAGGCGCTTTGATCACGTGAAAGAAATAATCACCGAAACCTTTCTCCTCATAAAACACCTGCTGCGAACGACTGAGGTTAAAGAAAGCCGTAGTCATGGTAATATACACCGCCACCCCGACTGCTACTATTGCCGCCAGGGCAAAAAACTGCCCAAATGTGGTTTTAATAGTCCGGAACAGTTTTCGTAACAGCGTGGACACTACCATTCAACCCTTTCCGGTGACAACGGATTTTCATTTTCAGTAATTTCAATTATGCGCCCGCTCCGCATCCTGATCACCCGGTCCGCCATACCGGCAATAGGCGTGTTGTGGGTCACGATAATTACCGTTCTTCCCTGCTTGTGGCTGATATCATCCAGTAATTTTAACACTACCTTTCCGGTAGTGTAGTCCAGTGCCCCGGTCGGCTCGTCGCACAGCACCAGGCTCGGCTGCTTGACAATCGCCCTGGCGATAGACACCCGCTGCTGTTCCCCGCCGCTCAATTGCGCCGGAAAATGATTCAGGCGGTCATCAAGTCCCACGTCCCGGAGGGCTTTTTCCACCGGCAGCGCGTCAGCGACCAATTCGGCAGCCAGGGCAACATTTTCAAGGGCGGTCAGGTCGGAAATAAGATTGAAAAACTGAAACACAAACCCAACACTGTTGCGCCTGAAATTTGTCAGGGCCCTGTCTGAAGCCCCGGTCAGCTCGGTATTTTTAAAGCTAATGCGCCCCGTTGTAGGCCGGTCCATTCCCCCCACAAGGTTCAACAGGGTACTCTTGCCGGAACCGCTCGGTCCCAGAATCACCAGCAGTTCCCCCTTAAAAATATCAAGGCTGCTTTCTTTTAACGCATGGACCGTGACTTCTCCCATCATGAAAGTCCTGCTGACATTGTCAAGCTGCATGATTACTTCTTCTCTTGCCATGCCCCACAGCCTCCCTCACTGCTTCATGCCTCTATTCCCCCGGGTACTGCCGGTGCCTTATCCGGATTTCATCAGCAAAAAACAACCTGACCTGACGGCCGATCTTTTCCTCCATCAAGCGGTAAGGCATGTTACTGTTCACCAGGAAGATCATCATCTGGGCCATAAAAATTCCATAAATTATCTCCGCGCCGTCCACCGGGTTAAATGACTCCGCCAGCAGACCCTTTTTCTTAAAAAACTCCAGCAGGGAACTTAACTGCTCAATAAACCGAAAATCCATTTCTATAAATTCCTTGTGTTTATCCAAGTCCTTCATGCAAACGGCAAAAACTTCCCGGCACAGTTCCCGGTAAGCCTCCAGCTCTTCCAGGGACGCCGCGTCCAGATAGGCATTACACACTTCAATTACCGCGTCCGCCACACCGAGGCCGGTGTCTTTCTTGATCGCGCTCAACCTGGTTTCCAGGTCATCGGGAGGGCAGAAAAATAAGTGCAGAAACAGCTCGTCTTTAGACGAGAAGTAATTGTATAACGTGCCCGTCCCGATGTCGGCTTTTCTGGCAATCTGGTTGATGGTCGTTCGTTCATAGCCCCGGGTGCGAAACATCTCCCCGGCCACTTCTAATATCTGGCGTCTAACCTCACTTTTTTTTCTCTTTCTCAGACCCGACATTAAACCACCCTTGTGCTGAACGTATTCATATATGAACTTGTTCACATTCTATTCCTTCAGTAACTGACTATCAATAACTTTTCCAAATAACCTGTTTAGAACAATTTCACAAAAAAGGAAAACCAAATACCGGAATAGAAAACAATTCTAATAGACATAATTTTATTCATTATAAAAAAATAACCTAAACCGGGAGGGGTGTTTATGTTCGGTGCCGTATGCGGCGATGTCATCGGGTCGGTTTTTGAGCGTGAGCAGGTCAAGACGACAGATTTTTTCTTGTTCAGCCACAATTCTACATTCACAGATGACACCGTGTTGTCGGTAGCGGTTGCAGATTGTATATTGCGCGGCCGGCCTTACGCCGAAGTGTTTAAAGAGTACGGAAGGAAATACCCTTATGCCGGGTACGGGGGTATGTTTTTGCAGTGGATATTTTCAGATTCTTTACTGCCGTACAACAGTTTCGGCAACGGTTCGGCCATGCGTGTCAGTCCTGTGGGATTTGCCTTTAACACGCTGGAGCAGGTTCTGGAAGAGGCCAAAAAAAGCGCGGAGGTGACCCATAACCACCCGGAAGGCATCAAGGGCGCCCAGGCTGTTGCTGCTGCCATATTCTTGGCCGGGCAGGGTGAAAGCAAACAAGACATAAAAAAATATATCAGCAATAATTTTGGTTATAACTTAAACCGCACCTTGGATGACATCCGCCCGGGATACCGTTTTGACGCCACCTGCCAGGGTTCCGTACCGGAAGCAATCATTGCTTTCCTGGAATCCAGGGATTATGAAGACGCCGTGCGCAAGGCGGTTTCACTCGGCGGCGACAGCGACACCATAGCCTGCATTACCGGCGGGATAGCCCAGGCCTGCTATAAAACCATTCCGCAGCATATCACGGATCAGGTGCGAGCGCTGTTGGATGATGACCTGCTTGCGGTCATCGATACCTTCGCCGCTGAATACCTGTAAATTAAACCTATTCCCGGTCATCTTTATTCTGAATGTTTTTAATAATATGCGTCATAATCACAATGACCAGGGCAACCGTTGCGGCAATAAATAATACCGGCGCGCTCATATCATCAACCTGGTGGTTGTTACTGAAATCAGCTTGTTTTACCAAGATTAAAATTGTCGCCGCCACAGAAACTGAAACCAGAACGGTCAGGAAAGCTTTTAACAACGGGTTTTGTTTTTCCAC
>DFAQ01000071.1:0-1094 GCA_002365865.1 Pelotomaculum sp. UBA3102 | reverse complement strand
CATAAATGCTTGATGGCCGATTTTATTTTTGCGCTGCATTTGCATTTCATCGAGACCCTTTTTACTCATCCGGCTCATCCTTCCAAAAAAGATCATTGAGTGTCTTTCCCAGCACTTTGCAGATTGCAATACACAAGTTAATCGACGGATTGTAGTCGCCATTTTCAATGGCATTAATTGTTTGCCTCGTAACCCCGACCGCATGGGCAACATCTTTTTGCGACATGTCCTTCGCGGCTCGAGCAGACTTGAGTTTCAAGTTTTTACCCAATCTATCACCCGGCTTTATCCATTAATCTTGCATCTATAGTATCATATATATGATATAATGTAAAATATTTTTTACATAAATTAAAATAAAATTAACAGCCCCAGGCTGTACTTTTAATGTTTATTTGTGTTTTTACGTTTTAACTGTTATACTGTAATTACAGTAAATATCTCAGGAGGTATGCTAAAATGCCTATCCCCAAAAACATTGCTAAATCTCATAAGGTATCTGTTCAAAGACGAAATCTAATTAGCTTACCAAAAGAAGTGCGAGAAAAACTTAATATTAGTGAAGGAGATGTCCTTGACATTCGTATAGAAGGTAACAAAATTGTCATGGAACCGTACAAGTTGATCCCTTCAAGCCAGACATACTTTTGGACAGAAAAAACTCAAAAAGATATGTTAGAAGCTAAGAGGGATAAAGAGGCCGGAAAAATTCGGGAATTCAAAAACATTGATGAGTTCATGGAAGGTCTGAATAATGACCAGAAGATTTAGATCAACCAAAAAATTCGATAAACAGTTCCAGGCTCTAAACCAAAAGACCACCAAACAAGCCAAAAAGGTCCTCGAAACATTTATGAAAGATCCATCTCATCCGTCTCTTAGATTTAAAAAAGTTCAAGGAACCGGTAACTTTTTTGAAATAAGTGTAAACAAGTCCATCAGAATAATAGTTGAAATCTATTCCGAAGCAAATGACCAAATTAACCTATTTTATATCATTGGAACCCACGAAGAAGTCTTTCCAGTTAATTAACCACGGGATTTTATGCTTTAATCCGGTTATAATTAATGTCCGATTTTTCGAAGATATCGCC
>DFAQ01000075.1 GCA_002365865.1 Pelotomaculum sp. UBA3102 | reverse complement strand
TAGTGACTGTCTTTAAGAACATAGTAGCCCCCCAAAAGAGTGTATTAGGACTACTATTATTTTACCATAATCCGTTGCAATTACAATATCTTTACGGATTTAAATCATAATTTATTAGGACTACATCCATGGATGCAAAGCATAGAGACCTTGCTTTATAAGGGATTGGAAATTTATGTCGCCAAACTTGGGTTGAAATAAAGAAAAGTATTTTATTGAATCCGCAGGACATAATTTCTGACAACCACGGCAGCCATGAATACAGCCCTCCGGATAGAACACTATTGGTTTTTTGTACCATTCTTATATACCCCATGAGGGCATTTATCCACACATGCGCCACATTCAATACAATTTTCATAATTGATGAAACATTTTCTGCTGCCTCTAACAGTTGCATATCCTCCGAATCAATATGCGCTTCAATATATCGTTTTTTCGCGATGGTCATCCAGGCATGGACATGATGGATGTTTTTTACCTTGTCAATTCCTTCTATTTCTTTTTACCGACTTCTGTTTCCTTTTATCCAGGCGTTAGCTTGCCCCCTGCAAATCATGGTCAAAGTATTTACGCTTGAAGCCAAGGGCCACGTTGACCAGCCCGATCATTACCGGCACCTCAATCAGGGGACCAATAACAGCGGCGAAGGCTTGGCCGGAGTTGATGCCGAAAACGGCTACCGCCACAGCGATCGCCAGCTCAAAGTTGTTGCTGGCCGCAGTGAAAGCAAGCGTCGTGCTCTGGCCGTAATTGATCCCGAATGATTTGCTGAGGAAAAAGGATATGAAGAACATGATTACAAAGTAAACGAGCAGAGGTATGGCGATCCTGACCACGTCCCCCGGCAGGGTGATGATATAGTTGCCTTTTAAAGAGAACATCACAACGATCGTAAATAAAAGGGCGATCAGGGCGAGGGGGCTGATTTTGGGAATGAATTTTTCCTCATACCATTCTTTGCCCCTGGCCGGCATCAGGGTAAACCTGGTGATAATGCCGGCAAAAAATGGTATGCCAAGGTAAATAGCCACGCTCTTGGCCACTTCCGCCATGGAGATATGGATGGCCATCGACTTCATGCCCAGCCACTGGGGGAAGAGTGTAACAAAAATGTACGCGTAAACTGAAAAGAACAGCACCTGGAAAATTGAGTTTAATGCCACCAGCGCCGCCGCGTATTCGGAATCACCCCTGGCCAGGGAGTTCCAATAAAATCAAGGGTTTTGGTGTCGGAGGCGGGACTTGAACCCGCACGGTTGCCCACACGCCCCTCAAACGTGCGCGTCTGCCTATTCCGCCACTCCGACATGTTAAATTCTATTATACTATATTTTTATTTGCCGTCCTCGCAAGCGTTATTATACCAGAAGGTCATTTCTAAAGCAAGTATAATAGTGATTAGGCGTATTAGAGGTAGCGTTAAAAAAAATATTATCGACCATGATATTGAAATGAAAAATTGTTAGGTGTATGATAATGAAATGAATCATTAATTGAAAATTGTAAAAAACCTAACGGGTATGTGAATATGTGTCCGGAGGGTCATTCCGCGAAAACTCTGCGAAAAAAGGGAAGTTCGGAAGTTCCTGCAATCAAGGAGAAAGACGGTGATTTAGGTTGGTTTAGTATAAGCACGACAGCCCTTTTTCTCATTGCGGGAAAGGGCTTTTTTGCTTTAAGAGTATTGTATGTATTTTTAGAAGGCGTTTTATTGCTAAAAGAATATAAAGCGAGGTAGTTTCATGGATTACCGTATTGAAAAAGACCTGCTGGGAGAAGTAAAAGTGCCCAAGGATGCCTATTATGGCATTCACACCGTGAGGGCCTGCTGGTGAATTGACCAGGCCTGGTATAGCGGGAGCAAAACTTTTGCAAAGAAAGGATGATAAAGTGTGAGTACAAGCAGTTTAAATGAAACGCCGCGCGGCAGCAGGCTGCATATCGCTATCTTCGGCAGGCGCAACGCGGGAAAGTCAAGCTTGATCAACTCCTTGACCAATCAGGACATCGCGATTGTTTCAGGAGTGCCCGGTACTACAACGGACCCGGTATACAAGTCAATGGAGATCCTTCCCGTGGGACCGGTCGTGCTCATAGATACCGCCGGTCTGGACGATGTGGGCGAATTGGGTGAAATGAGAATCAAAAAAACTGTCGGCGTACTTAATAAGGCGGATTTAATGGTATTGGTGCTCGATCCCGGGCAGGATACCGGCACATACGAGTTTGACATAATTGCAAAAGCAAAGGAGCAGGGGGTGCCGGTAGTAGGGGTTTTGAATAAAATTGACCTGCAGCCTGAAGTCACACCGGCGGAAATGGAAGAGAAGTTGGGCATAAAGATTGTACCTGTCAGCGCGGTCACCGGGCAGGGGATGGAAGAGTTGAAAAAAGCGCTGATCAGGTCGGCGCCGAAAGAGTGGACTGCTCCAACCATTGTCGGCGACCTGATCAGTCCCGGGGACGTGGTGGTGCTTGTAGTTCCCATCGACCTGGCGGCACCCAAGGGCAGACTGATTTTGCCCCAGGTGCAGACGATCCGGGATATTCTGGATCATGACTCCTGTGCTCTGGTGGTTAAAGAGAGGGAGTTGAAGAAGGCGCTTTCCGGGCTAAACCGGCAACCAAGGTTGGTTGTGACCGACTCTCAGGCCTTCTTAAAGGTAGATGCCGACACGCCGAAGGAAATTGCGTTGACTTCGTTTTCAATTCTTTTTGCGCGTTACAAAGGGAATTTGGAAGCGCTGGTGGCGGGAGCGAAAGCGGTAGAGAGCTTGAAACCCGGGGACCGGGTGCTGGTTGCTGAGGCCTGCACCCACCACCGGGTGGCGGACGACATCGGTACGGTGAAAATCCCGCGTTGGTTGCGCCAGAAGGTGGGCGGCGAACTTCGCTTTGATTGGTCCAGCGGCGTTGGGTTGCCGGAAAACCTTGAACAGTACCAGCTTGTCGTTCAATGCGGCGCTTGTATGATTAACCGCAAGGAAATGCTGCACCGGATCATGCAGGTGCAGGCGGCAGGGGTACCCATGGTCAACTACGGTGTCTTGATCGCCTATGTGCACGGAATCCTGAGGCGGGCATTGTCACCCTTTCCACCGGCTTTGCGCGTGTTGGATGAAAACAACTGAATTTATTTTAAGGACAAAGTGAGAAAGTGACGGTTCTTCTGACAAGCTTGATCACAAATTAAAATTTTATCATATTAATAATGAATTATTTGTCATATAATAAAGTCATGCGTTTAAATTTAAGGGGGCGAAAGAAAACCATCGAGCCGGTGGTGTTTCATTACTTATGAAAATATGCCAGGTTCTGGGTTTGAAAGAACGAGAAACAGTATCTTTTGTAGGCGGGGGCGGAAAGACCACCCTTATGTTCCGTTTGGCTGAGGAGATTCCCCTTCAATACGGGGTTATTGTCACCACTACAACAAAAATCTTTATGCCGCCTGAAAAATATCCCGTAATACTGTTGAATAAGAGGGAACTGGCGGAAACAGACCTGGTACGGTACTTGGGAGAAGGACTGAGGCCGGTGGTAGCGTCCGGGCTGTTAGAAAATAATAAGCTAAAGGGAGTTACTTCCGGACAAATAAGATTGCTTCAAAATTACGCGAGCTTTATTTTGGTTGAAGCTGACGGTTCCAAGGGGCTTCCCCTGAAGGGTCATTTGAACTATGAGCCGGTTATTGCTGAACAAACTACTGTGCTGGTAGTTGTGATCGGTGCTGATATTATCGGCAAGACACTGGACGGCATAAATGTACACCGTCCCGAGCTCGTTTCTGCCCGGACAGGCCGGGAGATGGGTTGCGTCATTGATGCGGAGATGATCGCCGGTTTAATTAGTCACCCGAAAGGGCTGTTGCGCGATATCCCTTTAGGTGCAAGAGTCGCGGCATTTATTAACAAGGTGGACTGCCTGGAAGATACGGGAGAGGGATACCGGTTGGGCAGGTTGCTTTTGGGTGAGAAAATCAAAAAAGTTATTCTTGGTTCGGCTATCGCGGAAAAACCGGTGCTGGACATAGTCGAGTAAACGGCATGGAATATTGCATTGAGGTGATAGGATTAAAATGATATCAGCAGTAATTCTGGCTGCGGGGATGTCTTCCAGAATGGGTGTACCCAAACAACTGCTTGAATTAGAAAACAGACCGTTGGTACGTATCGTCACAGAGAACGTTTTGGCTTCATCGGTAGACGAAGTGCTGGTTGTGACCGGTTGTATGGAACCTGAGATAACTGCTGCCATCAATGACCTGCCCGTTAAGATCATTTTCAATCCCCATTATGAGCAGGGCCAAGGTACTTCCCTGGCCTTGGGGGCAACGGCGGTCGATATAAATGCTTCTGCCCTGGCAGTGTTTATGGCTGACCAGCCGCTTATCTCGGCTTCATTGATAAACACAGTGATCGATGAGTTTAAAAAAAGGCGCTGTCTGGCCCTGCGCCCGGTTTATAACGGTGTACCCGGGCATCCGGTGGTAATCAGCGGTTCTTTAAGCAAGGATTTACAAATGCTGAAAGGAGATGAAGGCGCACGACACATACTGGAGAAACTTGGGAGTAAGGTGGATTACCTGCAGGTACAAGATGAAGCGGCGGTTTTTGATATTGACACGCCGGAAGATTATAAGAAATTAAAAGAAAACTAATCATACCGTATCAGTTAGTTCTTCCCCAAAGAGCATTTTGCGATGTTTTG
>DFAQ01000063.1:19999-22347 GCA_002365865.1 Pelotomaculum sp. UBA3102 | reverse complement strand
TAATTTACGCTGTAGTACTAATATAATTTTAAAAAGTCCTTAAGCTTAAGGGTACCTGAAAAATTTGAAAAATGTCAATAATTAAATTTTTTATAAAAAACCGGATGCTTAATTTCCGGTTGAGTTAATCAAAATTTTCGCTTCAGTTTCAGTCAACTGCTTTTAGCTCTTTTTTGTTTCAATCCGCCCAATATCGCCACGTTTTCCTCAATCTGGCTGGAAATCAAGCTATCCAACAAAATTAAGATTTCAAAGATTTCTTTGTGCTTAACCTCGTAAATCACCCTTAGACCGTCTTTCCTGAAATTTACAATATCCAGCTTTTTTAAGACGGCGAGGTGTTGAGAAACATTGGACTGTTCAACATTTAACTCGTCAATAATTTCGCAAACGCACCGCTCACCGACCCTCAGAGATTCCAGAATTTTTATCCTGGTGGGATGAGCCAGCGCCTTCAAAATTTCAGCTTTGGTCCGGATTATTTTATCAAACATTTTGTTCGCTCCTTCTATTGCTGCTATTTATATTATAATATTAAAATAATTTATTGAAAACTGTTTGGGGAAATAAAACGCCATCCGCATTCTTTATAAATCAAATCACATACAGATGGCTGGGATAATTATATAACCAACTATGATAATTATTTATTGTTATTTACTTAACCGCAGCAACTTGGACCCGCGCAACATTTATTATTTGAATCTCCTGCATATTCTATAGCGCCTACGGGGCAAAGATTGCCGCAGCCCCTGCAACCGTGGACACAGCCTTCCGGATTAACAACTACGGGCCTGCTGCCTTCCATCTTATATACCCCGTTTTTACATTTATCATAACAAGCTCCGCATTCATTGCATTTCTCGTAGTTTATAACCGGATACCAGGCTTTAGACATATAGCAAACCTCCTCCTTTTATTTCTTTATATTTTTTATTATTTTAAAAAGTTGTTTTTTATCCCCAAATTACTCCATAAACAAAACCAGACAAGGTTGCCATCATTACCACCAATAAAATGAAAACCATGGTTTTTTTATTGCCCAGCACCTGCCTGATCACAAGCATGTTCGGCAGGCTCAGGGCCGGGCCGGCCAGCAGTAGTGCCAGCGCCGGGCCTTTACCCATCCCGCTGCCCAGCAGCCCCTGTAGAATGGGAATTTCCGTCAAAGTGGCAAAATACATGAAAGCGCCTACTGTAGAAGCAAGGAAGTTCGCACCAAGTGAATTCCCTCCCACCAGCATGGAAACATACCTGGCAGGGATTATCCCGGTATCGGTGCCGGGCCTTCCCATAAGAAAACCGGCAGCCAGAACACCGGCCAGCAGAAGCGGCAGAATCTGCTTGGCAAACCCCCAGGTCGACTCGACCCATGCCAACATTTCGTCTTTTTCAAACCACTGCTTTAAAATTACCGCCAGTACGATCAGGAAGAATACGGTAAGATACCAGTGCACCTCGTAGATAGCGCTGAAAAAGCCCACCGGCTCGGCCGGCTTACCCCAGGCCGCAAAAATCAGGATCAACACCATGGTCAAAAAGTATATCCCGTATTGCCACAGGGCCCTTTTGTCCTCCGGAGGCGGCGGGAGGGCCAGAGCCGCCTCAGCCTTTATCCTTTCTTCTTTTATGAATAGAAAGTGCATCAACAAGCCGATGATAATGGAAAAAACAATTGCGCCTACCGCCCGCGCCAACCCGAGTTCAAAACCAAGTACCCGGGCAGTAAGGATGATCGCCAGTACATTGATCGCCGGGCCGGAATACAGGAAAACCGTGGCCGGGCCGATGCCTGCGCCGCGTTTATAAATTCCGGCAAATAAAGGGAGCACCGTGCACGAGCACACCGCCAACACGCTGCCGGACACGGAGGCAACACTGTACGATAAGATTTTATTTGCCCCGGCACCGAAATACTTCAAAACCGACGCCTGTGAAACAAAAACCCCGATTGCCCCGGCGATAAAGAAAGCCGGTACGAGGCAGGCAAGGACGTGCTTTTGCGCATAATCCTGGAGCATGAAGAAAGCCTCCAGGATCGCGGACTGCACCCGGGGGTTGTGCAGCGGAATATAAAACGCCGCGAGGAAAATTGCGGCCATGATCAAGAATTTGGTACGTTCCCTCACTTAAATACCCCTTTCTAAGAACATTTAAAATAAAATAAATAATAATCTTACCAAGGAACATTTATAAATTTAATTTTATATATTAGTATATTGTAATATATAATAATAATACTACTACTTACCAATCATGCGATCAACACTTTCCTTAAATTTATTTCAAAAATATTTTTAACCAGAAAAATATTGATAAATACCACATTATTGTTATATAATAATATT
>DFAQ01000063.1:0-19703 GCA_002365865.1 Pelotomaculum sp. UBA3102 | reverse complement strand
TTATTGTTATATAATAATATTAGGTTATACTAAAATAAGTACGGGAGTGGTAATGTTGGAAATAAAAATTCTCGGTACCGGATGCCCGAAATGCAAGGCCTTATACAAGACCGTTTCTGAAGTTATAAGTGAAATGGGTATCGATGCGGATATTAAAAAGGTCGAGCAAATAAATGAAATTGTCGAATACGGCGTAATGCTCACCCCGGGTTTGGTGATCAACGGCAAAGTCAAAGCTGCCGGCAAGGTGCCGGGAAAAGCAGAACTGAAAAAGCAAATTGAATCAGAAATGTAACCGGCCGCTTCTAACGGCAGGGTGGGCATATATTAAAACTTTTTTAGGGGGTGGCTTCAGTGAGGATGTTGGCGCAATTTTTCCCTGAATTTGCAGAAAAACTCGACGAAGTTGATGCATTGTACCAGGAAAAAAGGATGATCGACGAGAAAACCTACCAGTTTATTTGTTTTGCTCTATCAATTAAAGCCCGTTCCAAACCTTGCGTATTGAAACACTTTAAAGGCGCGCTGGAAGCCGGCGCAACAGTTAAAGAACTCTCTTATATACTCGCGCTGGTAATGCGTGAAGCGGCAGGTGCGGACGACTGTTGGACTCACGACGTAATCGGTGAGTGGCGGGAAATTCTTGAGGGTAATGTAAGTTGCGAATGCCAAAAATAAAAATGTCTTTTGAAACAGGTGACCCGCCTGAGACTTTATGCCCTGGCGGGTTTTGTTTTTCTCGGGTGAATTTATTTTTAACCCGGTACCGTGGTTATTTCCTCCCACGCCGACAAAAATTCTTTTAGCGCGTGGTCTCCGAAAAGAACGAAGCGTACCTCATCAAAGCCGGTGTTCGTACTAATGAAGTCGCGTACCGTCCTCAAGGCAATCCGGGCCGCCCGGTGCATGGGAAACCCGTACACTCCGGTACTGATTGAGGGAAAAGAAATCGAGCGGATACCCCGTTCTTTGGCCAGCGACAAGCTACTCAGATAGGCGCTGCGCAGCAGTTCATCCTCTCCCCGGTTGCCGCCCGACCATACCGGGCCGACGGTATGGATAACATAGCGCGCCTTGAGGCGGCCACCACCGGTAATAACGGCCTTACCCGTCGGTAGTTTCCCCTGCCTGGCACGAATTTCCTTGCATTCCTCTAAAATCCGGGGGCCACCCGCCCGGTGAATAGCGCCGTCCACCCCTCCTCCGCCCATTAACCCGGAGTTGGCCGCATTTACAATGGCTTCAGTATCCTGGGTGGTTATATCGCCCGCGATTATTTTCAAAACAGCTTTTCCTACCGGTTCTTCCACAAAAATCACCCCCCTTTTTTCGAAAAACCATGAAAGCCGATCTTTTCTGAAATCACCCGGTATTCCCTGAGACAATAACCGTAAGGTTTAATTTTATCCAGGTCCGGCCGGCCTTTTTCATCAAGCACATCTTCATTATAATGGACGGCCAGGACATCACCCATAAAGACATCGTGGCTTCCCAGAGAAACCACCTCTCTTACTCTGCATTCTATGTTGGCCGGGCATTCGGCGATTAACGGCACCTTAACCCGGGACGCAGGTGCCTGAGTAAAGCCCGCTGCTTCGAATTTATTTACCTCCCTGCCGGAGATCATACCGCAAAAGTCGGCTGCTCCAGCCTGATCCACGGAAGGAATGTTGATGACAAATTCACCCGATTCTTTTATCAGCTTATGTGAATGCCTGCCGGGCCGGATACTGACGTATACTACCGGCGGGTCCGAGTTCATGATACCGGTCCAGGCGATGGTAATAATGTTGGGAGCGTTTCCCTCCGCGTACGAAGTCACGAGCGTCACCGGGACCGGAAAAAGAGTTGTTGAAGGTGCTTTTTTGATTTTAGTAATAGTAACCATCCTCCTGTCGTCTTGGATTATTTGAATTAATTATATACTAAAAACGGCAGGATTAACCATGTTATTTGTAAAAAATCTATTCCACCTCGGCCATGATCCGGTTCATGTTGCGCACGGCACACATTTTACCGCACATGGTACAAGTATCCTCCTCTTCCGGCCGAGATTCGGCCCGGTAACGCCCGGCCTTTTCCGGATCCAGGGCTAATTCCAGCATCCCGGTCCAGTCAAGGTTTTTCCTGGCCGCGCTCATTTTATCGTCCCATTCCCGGGCACCGGGCACACCTTTTGCGATATCGGCGGCATGGGCCGCAATGCGGGAGGCGATGATACCTTCTTTCATATCATCCAGGGTCGGCAGGCGCAGGTGTTCGGCAGGAGTGACATAACAAAGGAAATCCGCACCGCCGGCTGCGGCAACAGCCCCGCCGATAGCACTAGTGATGTGGTCATAACCGGGGGCAATATCGGTAACCAAAGGACCCAGCACATAAAACGGCGCGCCGTGGCATAATTTTTTCTCCAGGAGCATATTCGGAAGCACTTCATTCAAGGGCATATGCCCCGGACCTTCTATTATCACCTGGACATCCTTTTTCCAGGCCCGCCTGGTCAATTCGCCGAGAACAATCAGTTCCTGAACCTGGGCGGCATCGGTGGCGTCTTTAATGCTACCGGGACGGCAGGCATCCCCCAGGCTGATGGTGACATCATATTTTCTGCATATTTCGAGCAGGTCGTCGTAATACTCATAAAAAGGATTTTCCCGGTTGTTTAACTCCATCCAGGTAAACAGCAAGGACCCGCCCCTGGAAACGATATTCGTCAGCCGCGGGTTCTTTCTGAACCTGGCAGCGGTTTCGCGGTTGATACCGGAATGAATGGTCATGAAATCCACCCCGTCCCGGGCATGTTTCTCCACCACGCCCAGGAACTCTTCGACCGTGATGTCTTTTAATTCTTTATCGTAAAAACCAACGGCATCGTAAACCGGAACAGTACCGACCGCGGCCGGTGAAATTTCAATAATTTTGCGCCTGAAGTCCTCTGTTTTACCGTAGCAACTCAGATCCATAATGGCATCCGCCTTTAATGCTATGGCCCGCTGTACCTTTTCCAGCTCTGTCTCTATACGGCAACAATCCTTTGAAACACCAAGGTTAACGTTGATTTTAGTTCTCAGTCCCTGACCAATACCGCACGGATCCAGCGAAACGTGGTTCTTGTTGGCCGGAATGACCACCCGGCCTGCGGCGGTTAATTCTACTAGTTTCTTGACGTCTACGCGCTCCTTGCGGGCCACTGCTTCCATTTCTTTGGTAATTATCCCTTTCCGGGCGGCTTCCATTTGGGTGGAATAATTCAAAGGATAAACCTCCTTAAATAAATTAGCTTCAAATGTTTACGGTTTAGCCCGGCTGATAGCCGTTCTTAACGCGCGTACTTTGGCACCGATGTCCCCGGCCCCTACTATCTCCGTAACCAATGCGATGCATTTGGCCCCCCTGCAGCTCACTTCGGCGATATTATGTTCTTTGATCCCGCCGATGGCCACAAAGGGCAGGTCGATGTTTTGCACCACATATTCCAGGTAAGAAAGGCCCACCGGGTCGCAAACATCTTTCTTGGTTCCGGTGGCAAAAATGGGCCCCACCCCTATGTAGTCCACGCCTGAATTCACCGCAGCCCGGGCCTGAACGGGAGAATGAGTGGACAGGCCGATAATCATCCGCTCTCCCACCAATTCCCTAACCCTATGCGGAGGCAGATCATCCTGGCCCAGATGCACCCCGTCCGCACCCACCAGGAGCGCCAAATCGGGATGGTCATTGACTATAAAAGTTACGCCGGCCTCCCCGGTCATCTCCCTGATCTTCAGGCATTCCTCGTACTTTTGCCGGACCTTTTTATCTTTTTCCCGGTACTGAATCACCCTGATTCCGGAGTCAATCATCAGTGCCACGACTTCGATGTTGCTTCTTCCCAGGGAATATTCTTCAGCCGTGATACCGTAAATATCCGCATCCGGAAGGCCCCCCGGGCCTCTCTTTTCAGCTATGGTCATCCCCTCCTTCGCTGAATGCTCCGAGAAAATAACTCAACACCACATCGGCCTGCTTTGCCGCGGCCACGTTCACCCCCGGCGCCAACGCGGGACAGCCGGGTCCGGTTTCCGTCTCCTGATCCCCTACCAGATAGAAATTATTCTTCACCCGCCGGGTCTTAATCCGGTCGCTTTTTCCCCACCCCGCCAGGCCCGAAGCGGCTACCAGGAGCTTACCTGAATTCATAAAACTCTCAACAACCGTTTTTTTATATTCCGCCCTGTCCATTGCTTCCACCACCACGTGGCAGCCGGAAAAAAGTCTATGCAAACTCTCCTTTTCAATTTTCTCCGGTACTGTTTCTATCTCCAGGCCGGGATTAACCAGAAGCAGGTTTTCCCTAAGCGCGTCCACTTTTTTACGGCCCACTTGTGAAGCAAAATAATACTGGCGATTCAAATTGCCGGCTTCCACCACGTCAAAATCCACAATCTTAAACTTTTTAAAACCGCTCCGGACTAAAAACAGGGCACAGTTGGAGCCGAGCCCCCCGGCACCCGCTATACCGACCTTAACTCTTTGGATTTTTTCCAGGTTTTCCCTGCCCAGTATTTCCGCCTGGGCCTTTTCAAGAACGTTCATATGCACCACACCCATCCGTTCACACGCAGAACGGCCGGCTAAATGTCTTGTAACGAGTCAGGGTGGTTCTCAAATCATCTGCCAGTCTTTATATACCGGCTGGTAACCCTGCCCGTAAAGCATCCGGGCCATTTCGGCCACGCTGCGTTCGTCCGATATTTCAAACTGCCCGTCGTCGTGCTCATTGCCGGACCGGCCTCCCACTACCGTACAGGATCCAGCGGACATTCTGGTGGCACCCAACTTGACCAGGTGATCTCTCAACCAGGCTGGTTCCCTGGTAGAAACGGTGATCCCCCCCCTGGGCATATACAGCCTGAACGCCAGCATATATTGCACCAAGTTTTTATCGCCCACCTCGACTTCAGGCTGAAAGCCGCCCAGGTGAGGGCGCATCCGGGGCGGCGATATGCTTACTTCCGCTTCCGGAAAAGTGTCCTGAAGATAGTTGGCGTGCAGGCCGGTAAAAAACGCCTCGGAACGCCAGTCATGAAGCCCCAGCAACGCTCCGACATTGACCGCCCTCATACCGGCCCGGCAGGCCCGTTCAGGTGCTTCAAGCCGGAACCGGTAGTTTCTTTTCGGTCCGGCCGGGTGCAACCGGGCGTAAATATTTTCATCATACGCTTCCTGGTAGATGGTTAACCCGTCTACTCCGGTTGCAATCAACTCCGCATATTCTTCTTCCTCCAGCGGGTAAATTTCTATACTAATGGAAGTAAAATATTTCTTGAGGATTTCGACACAGGCCCTGATATACGAAACCGGTGATTCCCGCCGGGATTCCCCGGTAAGAATAAGGATGTGCTTTAATCCGGTTGAAGCGATAATCCGGGCCTCCCTTTCTACTTCAAGCGGTGTGAGTTTTTTCCTTTCCAACCTGTTTTTGACCTGAAACCCACAGTAAACGCAGTGATTTACGCAAAAATTGGACAGGTACAGCGGGGTATAGAGCATCATCACCCGCCCGAAATGCTGCACGGTAAGACGCCGGGCCCTCCAGGCCATCTCCTCCAGGTGCTTCCCGGCGGCAGGCGATAATAAAGCCAGGTAGTCAAACCCATTCAGGCGGTTTTTAGTAATCAATTTTTTTACCCGCTCTCCGGTAACCCGTTTAAAAAAGTCCTCAAAGTCAAAACTGTTAAAATTTTTATATACTTCGTAAAAACTCATCTGAATTCACCTTTTCTAATCTCTTAAAAATCCGGTCAGTGGCGAAGAGGCCCGGGCATATTCCACAGTTTCCCCCGGTTCCGCCAGGTAAGCCATGCGCCCTGCCTTCACAGCCAGGCTGAAGGCTCCGGCCATGGCCACCGGATCGCCGGCCGTGGCTATGGCCGTATTCACCAGCACTGCCGCCGCGCCCATTTCCATGGCTTCCGCCGCCTCGGACGGCCGGCCGATACCGGCGTCAACAATAACAGGCAGGGGAATTTCATCAATCAAAATCCTCACCAGTTCCTTGGTTTTAAGCCCGCGGTTGCTGCCGATGGGAGCGCCCAGGGGCATCACCGCCGCTGCGCCTGCTGCCACCAGTTTTTTTGCCGCCGCCAGGTCCGGGCTCATGTAGGGAAGCACCACAAAACCTTCACCGGCCAGGATCTCGGTGGCCTTTACAGTCTCGTCATTGTCGGGAAGCAGGTACCTGTTATCGGTAATCACTTCGATCTTGACCCAATTTCCGCAGCCGGCAGCCCTGGCCAGCCTGGCAATACGCACCGCTTCTTGAGCATTCCTGGCCCCGGAGGTATTGGGCATCAAGACGCAGTCTTGGGGTACAAAGGCGGCAATATTCTCCTCTTCATACTCCGGGTCTACTCTTCTCAGGGCCACGGTAACTACTTGAACCCCTGAAATCCTGACTACTTCCGGAATATACTTATTTGAAGAAAACTTGCCGGTACCCAGGAACAACCGGTTGTTTAGTTCCTGTCCCCCTATTTTTAAAACGTCATTCACTACCTCAACCACCTCCTACAAATCTTAAAATTTCCAGCCGGTCATCGCTCTTTAATACCGTTGCATCCCAGTTTTCCTGTTTAACCAGTTCGTTATTGTACTCCACAATGACCGTACCCGGAGCAAAACCTTTTAACTTAACCAGCCCGGCTACGGTAGTTCTTTCTTCAACCTGTTCCTCCTTACCGTTTAAGATAATCTTCAATCAACACCACCTCTCTTTCTAATCACAACCGCTCCATCAATAATCTGGCAGCCTGCTATGAATTACCAAATTATCCCTTTCCAGGAATAGGCACTAAAAAAGCCTACCACCAAGGTAAGCTTTTATTTGCGCTAAAACTATGCACTTTACCGGCAACACAGTTCAGCTCACGCTTCCCTACGCTGGCATTACCCAGATCAGGTTCATTGGGTTGAGATTCTTCCCTCTCAGCCTTGCGGCACCCCTAGCTAAATATTTAGTTATTTTATCAATTATATTCCATACCCTGTTTTACGTCAAGAGTTTTTTTCAAGAATAACTATCAATAGAAGCCGGTTTTGATTAATAAAATACCCGGGTGAACGAAGTTATAACCCGGGTATAGTTAGCCTTATTATTCTGGCGGCCGGTTTTTAAAAACAAGTGTCTCCGTATCCGGATCCACCGTCACCAGGATCTTGCCGGCCGCGTTTTTCCCCTCCAGGATATGCACTGAAAGCGGGTTTTCCAGGCGGCGCTGGACCGCCCTTTTCAAAGGACGCGCCCCGTAAACCGGGTCAAATCCTTCCCCGGCCAAAAACGCCCTGGCCTCGGGCGTCACCTCCAGGGACAGGCCCAGTTTGACCAGCCGATCTTCAAGCTGTTGCAATTGGATGGCGACAATTTTATTAATCTCTTCTCTGCCCAGGTTGTTGAATATTACCACCTCGTCGATCCGGTTTAAAAGTTCGGGTCTGAAACTGGCTTTTAATTCATCCATAACCCTGTTTTCCAGCTCGGCGCGGTTTCTGACGTCAATTTCACGAAACCAGTGCCCCCCCAGGTTGGAAGTCATAATGACCACCGTATTCCGGAAGTCCACCGTCCGGCCGTGCCCGTCAGTAAGCCGGCCGTCGTCCAGCATCTGAAGCATTATGTTGAACACATCGGGATGCGCCTTTTCAATTTCGTCAAAAAGAATCACCGCGTACGGGCGCCGCCGCACAGCTTCGGTAAGCTGCCCGCCTTCATCATAGCCCACGTAACCCGGAGGTGCGCCGAGCAAGCGGGAAACAGCATGTTTTTCCATATATTCGCTCATATCATAACGAAGCAGCGCCCGCTCGTCGTTGAAAAGCAAATGTGCCAGCGCTCTGGCCAGCTCGGTCTTACCCACACCGGTGGGGCCTAAAAATATAAAGGAGCCCATGGGACGGTTCGGGTCGGACACACCGGCCCTGGCCCGGCGGATAGCATCGGAAACGGCCTTGACGGCTCTTTCCTGTCCCACCACCCTTTTCTGCAGCAATTCTTCCATCTTTAATAATTTTTGCACCTCTCCTTCCAGCATCCGGGACACCGGGATACCGGTCCACCTGGCTACTACCTGGGCAATATCTTCTTCGTCAACTTCTTCCTTAAGCATCTTGCTTGCCGCCTGCAGTTCCGCCAGTTTTTCATTGTTCTGCTTCAGGCGCTTGTTAAGTCCGGGCATTACTCCGTACCGCAGCTCGGCCACTTTACCCAGGTCGGCTTCCCGTTCGGCAGCCTGTTCCGCCTGCCTGGTTTCCTCAATTTTTTCTTTAATTTCGCGGATACTCTGGATCAATTCTTTTTCCTTGCGCCACTGTTCCTTCAATCCCTCCATTTTGTTTTTTAACCCGGACAGATCTTCCTCGAGCTTCTGGAGGCGTTCCCGGCTTCCCTTGTCCTGTTCCTTGGACAAGGCCTGCTTTTCTATTTCCAGCTGCCTTACCCTCCGATCAATTTCATCGACCTCGGTAGGCATGCTATCAATTTCAATGCGCAGCCTGGAAGCCGCCTCGTCCACCAGGTCAATGGCCTTATCGGGCAAATAACGTTCGGATATATAGCGGTCGGAAAGCGTCGCAGCCGCGACCAGGGCCACGTCTTTGATCCGCACCCCGTGGTGCACTTCGTATTTTTCCTTCAGACCCCGCAGAATGGCGATGGTATCCTCCACTTCGGGTTCACCCACATAAACCGGCTGGAAGCGCCGCTCTAGAGCCGCGTCCTTTTCTATATGCTTGCGAAATTCGTCCAGGGTGGTAGCACCGACACAATGCAAGTCACCCCGGGCCAGGGCGGGTTTAAGCATATTCGCCGCATCCACCGCTCCCTCCGCGGCACCTGCCCCCACCAGGGTATGCAGTTCGTCTATGAAAAGCACGATTTCGCCCTGAGCTTCGTTTATCTCCTTTAAAACCGCTTTCAGGCGGTCCTCAAACTCACCCCGGTATTTTGACCCGGCCACCAGGGCCCCTATATCCAGCGCCAAAAGACGTTTATTTTTCAGGCTTTCGGGTACGTCGCCGCCGATCATTCTCTGGGCCAGTCCTTCCACAATGGCTGTTTTACCCACACCGGGTTCCCCAATCAGGACCGGGTTATTTTTAGTCCGCCTTGAAAGCACCTGGATCATCCGGCGAATTTCTTCGTCCCTGCCTATAACCGGATCCAACTTTCCCTTACGGGCAAGACCTGTGAGGTCCCTGGTAAAGCGGTTCAAGGCCTGGTATTTATCCTCGGGATTCTGATCTGTCACCCGCTGGGTCCCCCGGAATTCGGCCAGGATTTTGTAAACCCTGTCCCGGTTAACCCCGTGGGAACCAAGGATTTTTCCCGCCTCGCTGCCTTTCTGTGTCACCATGCCCAATAAAATGTGCTCCGTGCTCAGGTACTCATCCTTGAACCTTTCGGCTTCCTTCCAAGCCAGGTCGATAATCCCGGCCAATTCCCGGGAAACATACACGCCCCCGGTGCCGTGAACCGCGGCCAGGCGTTCCACTGCAGCCTGCACCTGACCCTTTAATTTGGACAGATCTATTTCCAGCTTTTGTAAAACCGGTTTAACAATTCCCTCTTCCTGCTCGAGCAGGCCTAAAAGGAGATGCACGCCTTCCATTTGCTGGTGACTGTACTGGGCCATGGTTCTTTGAGCGGTTTCAAAAGCCTCCTGGGTCTTTATCGTGAGCTTATCCAGCTTCATAGTCAAACCATCCTTTCAAGTTTCTTTATCCGTGCCGCCAGATGAGCACGCGGGTTCTCATGGTTTAGCCCGGCCAGCTTTCTATACAAATCCTGCTCCTTTTGCGTAACGGCTTCCGGAATGACTATCTTTACCTTGACCAAAAGGCTGCCGGGACTGCCGCCTCCCGGGTTCGGCATGCCCATACCCCGCAGGCGGAAGACTTTGCCGGACTGGGTGCGCGGGGGAATCTTCAAGGATACAGACCCTTTAAAGGTAGGAATATCCACCTGCCCCCCCAGCACCGCTTCGGTTACGGTAACCGGCACTTCACACTCAAGGTCTTTGCCGGTCAATTGGAAAACGGGGTGGGACAGAATTTTAATCGACAGGTAAAGGTCGCCTGCCGGAAAGCCTTGACCACCGCTCCCTCCCTGCCGCGGCACACGCACTTTATAGCCGTCCCTTACTCCAGCCGGTATTTTCACCTTCAAATGACGGCCGTTAACCAAAAATTCCTTGGTTGTTCCCGCATAGGCCTCCTCCAGGGTGAGCTCCAGAACGGCCTCCGTATCAGCGCCGCCTCCGGTCCTGCCCCTGTGTTCCCAGAACAGGTCGGTATCAGTAAACGGATCCATATCGCCGAAAAACATTTTGAAAAAATCACTGAACCCGCCGTATCCCGGAGTTCCAAAATGAAAACTCATGCCACCCGGTCCGGCTTCCCGCCAGCGGCCCCCGCCACCCTGCCGGAACCTGCTCCAATCAAAATCTTGCCATTCCCGGCCTATTTCATCGTACTTTTTCCGTTTTTCCGGGTCACTTAAGACTTCGTAAGCCTCGCTGACTTCTTTAAATTGCTGTTCCGCCTTTTTGTCGCCCGGGTTCGCATCCGGATGGTAACGGCGAGCCAATTCGCGGTAGGCTTTTTTTATTGCCTTGGCATCAGCAGTCTTATCCACCCCGAGAATTTTATAATAATCCTTGTACTGCATTCCGGTTCACCCCCCTTGTCACTGGTTTATCGGTTACTAAAGATATCATGACGGTTCCGGGCATAATTAAAAAAAAAGCGAGGGTTATTTCCCTCGTAACACAGTAAAAACATTGCCTGCCGGGAGAAAAAATACTTTATTCGTCAATTTCAATGTTTACTTCCTTTCTGTAATCATCTTTCTTGGGCAGGGTTATATTCAATACTCCATCCTGATACCGGGCCTTAATTTCATTCTCTTTTACAGGAACGTCCACCGAGAAGGACCGGCTAAAGGTACCATAACTGCGTTCAACCCTGAGATAATTATGTTTTTCCTCTTTTTCTTCTTTCTTACGTTCACCACGTATGGTTAATAAATTATCGTTAAAACTTATTTTGATGTCTTCCCTATTCATCCCAGGTAACTCCGCCTTGATCAGAACGGCTTCAGGGGTGTCCTTAATATCTACTGGAAACATCCATCCCTGGGCTAGATTCCCATCGAACTCCCTCGGATAACGAAGGTTATCTTCAAAGATTCTGTTGATAGACTGTTGCAAACCAGCCAATTCGCGGAACGGATCCCATTTTACCAATGCCATAAAGATACCACCTCCAAATTATTTAAATATATTCTCCCGACAGGTATTCAAAATTCGACATTGACTATCCTTGACCTTATTATATTACCTACTTTACTTATTGTCAATAATGTCCATAATTTTTTTCAAATAAATTTATTGATCTAAGGGAAATATCCGTCAGTATACAGGCATAATATTAGACTAACAAATGAGAAGGGAGGTAAAATCATGCGCAAAATACATGCTGCCACCGCTGGACTGATTAACGGTATTCTGCTCTATATTCTGGTTTCCCTGGTCAATCTGGAAGCAAGCTTTTTTATATTATTAGCCGGCTGGGCATTTTTTACCCTGTTATTTTACTTAAAAGCTGAAACGGCAGGTAAAATATGGGCCAGGTCCTGTCTGTCCGCTGCCGTGTTATGTCTGGTTATACCCCTGGCATCCTGGTTTTTACCACTTCTTTACGGGCCGCAAGCGGTGTTGACAGCAAAGCAGGAAACGCTCTCGGCAGGCCGGACAGCCGGCTCAATGCTGGGCGGCGGGTTGGTAAACGTCTTAACCAGCAATACCGGAATTCTAATCGGGCTGGTACTTCTGATCACCGCTTACTTTTCCTTAAAGCCCGCCAGGAGGAAACGTTGAGGTTGGATTTCACACCACGTACCCGGACGGATGATAAATCGCCGGGTATTTTTTTATATAAATTATAATTTTTTGGGTTTATTTATAACTGTCTTGAATTATTTTCATATCTTCAGGCCAAACTATCATTAAACAAAAGGGAGGTGTAATCATAAGTGCAATTAACGGAAATGGAACTTCTCAACATTGGGGAGCAGCTTAGATCCGAGGCATTAGCCATCTCCAAGTGTATGTCTTTTGCGCAACAATCGACAGATCCCAAACTTCAGCAGATGTATGCAAAAATAGCCGAAAGGCACCGGGGTCACTATGAAACATTATTAAGGAATATGCAAAATTTTGCCCCTCAGAGGCAATTTTAAGGAGGCGATCATGGTGATTGACGAAAAGGACCGTTTAACCGATACGCTGATTACTCAAAAATATATTGCCAGTGGCTATAACTCGGCTGCTTCCGAGTCGGCCAACACCCAGCTGATGGAAAATTTCATGGGAATTTTAAGAGATGAACAACAAATTCAGCACGAAATATTTAACGAAATGAAAAACCGCGGCTGGTATCAGCCAAGCGCAGCCAAAACGAATGATATCACCCAAAATCTAAGCCAGTGGAGCCAGGAACTTCAGAGAGTGCAGAATAATGCTTTTCGCCGGCAGGGAATGCAGCAACCCCAACAGCCCGGCTACCAGTCCGGTATCCCTCAATACAGTTATCAACCCGGTTTCGGGCAGCAGCAAATGGGTGAAGCCCAGCCGCAGGCTATGTATCGTCCCCCTCAAAATCCCCTGGCCTGAATATCCGGTATCCCAACACCGGTCATCATAAACCCCCTTTTCAGGGGGTTTATTTATTATCTCTGGAGAATATTAACCATTTAACTGCCGAATCAAGCATTTAAACTTCCTAATTTGTTAACTAAAAGGTAAACACTTAACTATATTTAAAATTTCAGGTAATATAAAGATGTCTACTTGTAAAGCGTTTATGAAAGCATTGCTGCTTTCATAAAATATTCTGTTACAGATAACTGGAGGAGATTATATGTCATCTGGAACCAACACCAATGTAGCCGTCCACTTGACGGACGATAAAATGAAAGTATTCAACCCACCGTCTGAAATGGCCGAAAAAGCCCACATTAAAAACTTGCAGCAACGCAATGAAATGTGGCAAAAATCAATCAATGAACCGGATGAATTCTGGGCGGAAATAGCTGAAGAACATATTGACTGGTTCAAAAAATGGGATGCCGTTGAAGAATTTAGTTTTACCGGCGACGTGTTTATACGTTATTTCCGGGGCGCGAAACTTAACGCGGCATATAATTGTTTAGACCGTCATTTAACCGGTTGGCGCAAGAATAAAGCGGCACTCATTTGGCAGGGCGAACCGCTGGAAGAAAGTAAAACCTATACTTATCTCCAACTACACCGGGAAGTTTGTAAATTTTCCAATGTACTAAAAAGCATGGGCGTAAAAAAGGGTGACCGCGTTACCTTATACCTGCCGATGATTCCCGAAATGGCCATTGCCATGCTTGCCTGTGCCAGAATCGGGGCCATTCACAGCGTGATGTTCGGTGGTTTCAGCGCCGAGGCATTACGAAACAGGATCCAGGACGCTGGTTCAGATATAATAGTCGCCGCCAATTACGGATACCGCGCCGGAAAACTGCTTAAATTTAAAGAAAACGTCGACAGTGCGCTGGCACATTGTCCGAAAGTAAAGAAATGTATCATAGTCCAAAGAACGAACCATGATTGCTCCATGGAACCGGGGCGTGATTACTGGTGGCACGAATTGATGAGCACCGCTTCTCCTTTCTGCGAACCGGAACCGATGGATGCTGAAGACCCCCTCTTTATACTTTATACCAGTGGCAGCACCGGAAAGCCAAAAGGGGTACTGCATACCACCGGCGGATACATGGTTTTCACCGCCTCAACTTTCAAGTACGTTTTTGACGTGCGGGATGAAGATATTTACTGGTGCACGGCGGATATAGGATGGATCACCGGACACAGCTATATTGTATACGGGCCGCTGGCCACCGGGGCAACCGCCCTGATGTTTGAAGGCACGCCTAACTACCCTAAACCTGACAGGTTCTGGGAAGTAATCGAGCGTTACCGGGTTAATATCTTTTATACCGCCCCTACCGCCATCCGGGCCATAATGCGGGAAGGTAACAAGTGGCCCCTCGGCAGGGACCTCAGCAGCCTGCGCCTGTTGGGTTCGGTAGGTGAACCCATTAACCCCGAGGTATGGCTGTGGTACTACCGGGTGATCGGTAAAGAAAGGTGCCCCGTTTTAGATACCTGGTGGCAAACCGAAACCGGCGGAATATTAATTTCACCCATGCCCGGATGCACTCCGACCAAGCCCGGCTCGGCCACACTGCCTTTCTTCGGCGTAAACCCCAAGGTGATCCGCCAGGACGGCAGTGAAGCAGGCGCCAACGAAAAAGGATACCTGGTTATCGACCGGCCGTGGCCCGGTATCATGCGGGGCGTTTACGCCGACCCGGAAAAATTTAAAAACACCTACTTCGTACAATATCCCGGTTATTACTTTACCGGCGACGGGGCTTTTAAAGACGACGACGGGTACTTCTGGCTGACGGGGCGGGTGGATGACGTGATTAATGTGTCCGGCCACCGCCTGGGTACCGCAGAAGTAGAGAGCTCCCTGGTGGCGCACCCCAAGGTGACGGAAGCGGCAGTAGTTGGTTACCCGCACGACATTAAAGGCGAGGGCATCTACGCTTATATCACCCTAAAAGAAGGTGTGGAAGCTACTGAAGAATTGAGAAAAGAACTTATCTCCCTGGTCCGCAAAGAAATCGGTCCCATAGCATCTCCCGACGTGATCTTTTTTGCCAGGGAACTGCCCAAAACCAGGAGTGGGAAAATTATGCGTAGAATTTTGCGCAAAATCGCTGCCGGTGAAATTGACCAGATCGGCGACATATCCACCCTGGCGGACCCCGCAGTGGTAAATAAACTTATTACCGGTAAGCCGTAATAAACCGGTATTTGTGAACTGAACGCGGAATCTTAAATGACCGCTTTAATTTAAAGCTGTCATTATACATTATATACCCCATATACCCCATATACCCCGCAATTTTAAGTCCCGGTGTTCAACGGGCATCAGTTTTTTGACTTTTTCATTATAAATGGAGTATCTTAAAAAGGGTGAACGAGAGAATGAAAAATATCTTCAGAACCGGCATTTGCCAAATGCCGGTAAGCCAGGATAAAGAAGAAAATATTACCATTGCTTATGCCATGATTAAAAAGGCCTCCGCTAAAGAGAGCCGGCTCGTAATCTTGCCTGAAATGTTTAACTGTCCCTATAGCGCCGAATTATTCCCAGATTACGCGGAAAGCTACCCCCACGGACCGACAATTAAAATGCTGTCGGAAGCAGCACGGGAAGAGGAGATTTATCTTGTCGGGGGGGTCTATTCCTGAAGCGGAAGGCGGTAGAATATACAACACCAGCTTTGTCTTCGGACCATCCGGTAAATTACTGGGCAAACATCAAAAGTTGCACCTCTTTGATGTTGATCTTGAAGGAGGACTCTCATTTCACGAATCCGATACCCTTGATTACGGTAAACAAGTCACGGTATTAAAAACGGAAATCGGCACCTTCGGGGTGGCTGTCTGCTATGATATCCGGTTTCCGGAACTAATACGCCTGATGGCTTTAGCCGGGGCGGAACTGATTATAATACCGGCTGCTTTTAATATGAAGACCGGGCCTGCCCACTGGGAATTGTTGTTCAAAGCAAGAGCCGTTGACAACCAGGTCTTTCTGGCAGGCGCGGCACCCGCCAGGAATGTTGACGCTTCTTACGTAAGTTACGGTAATTCTATCGTAGTGGATCCCTGGGGTAAAATAATCGCCCGGGCAGACGAAAAAGAAAGCATAATATACGCCGATATTGATTTGTCAATGATTAAAAAGACCAGGAAAGAATTACCCTTGCTAAAACAGAGACGGACCGACCTGTACCGGTTAAAGAGTATGTAAACGGTTAATTCAAATGATATTTTTACAATTTCAACCCCCTGCTCGAAAACAGGGGGTTGATTGCTTTAAACCGATATCACTTTTTTCACTTCCGGAATCTCTTGTTTGAGCACCCGCTCAATACCCTGCTTAAGGGTTATTGTGGCACCGGGTCACCCGCCGCATGCCCCTTTAAGGCGCACTTTGACCAAACCGTCGTCATCTACATCAACAAGCTCAACATCACCGCCGTCCCTTTGGAGAAAAGGACGCACTTTATTGAGAGCTTCCTGAACTTTTTCCCTCAAAATTAAAACCTCCTTTCTCTGCTCTTATTATGACTGCGTGAAACTGTTTTCATGTGACCGGACGGTCATCTGTTTATACCCTATTTTACCTATTATTAACGCAGATGACAAGAAAAAAACTTACATACATAACCATTATTATGCCTTATAGCCGGAAAAGGTTCTCGCAGGTCAACGCTGTACTGCCGAAAAGGCTTGACAACTAATGTGGCAAGGTAATATCATTACAGATGGAAGGCTTTTGGGGCTTTTGTGGTAACGCTTGCTGGTTTTTTGGTATAACATGTTGCCAACTTACGGTTCAGGGCAGCGTGAATTTGTGGCATAATTTTGGGGATTTTGGGGTATTTATAGGTTTTGGGGATACAGAGGGAGGTGGTTGATATTTAGTGTAAACACAAGGGCGCTGATAAAATTTCAGCGGTTGAGATGTTAACAAATATTGAAGACAGGAGGAACGATTATGGTCCAAAAATGGCCTGCTAACCTTGATTTTGCCAAGCGCTACGTGAGCGAGAAGTTATTGAAGGAGATGCTGAGCTACCTGGCCCGCAACCCTGAGAAAAATATCGACCGGCTCATAGACATCCTCAGGATGCTGGCCAGGCAGGAAAATCACCGGCAGCAGGTAGAGGCGATAAGACAAAGTCTTGATGCTTATCCGGCAATGCGGCAACTGGCAGAAGACGGGCTGAAGAACACCCATCCAAATGTCCTCCAGCGGTTAGTTTGTAACTGGGCCATTAATAACGCCCTGATGGGTATTCCCCGGCAGCGGCAGCTGTCGGAAAGCTTGGGGTTCAACGTGCCGAACACCATCTTGATAGACCCCACCAGCGCCTGCAACCTGCGATGCGAAGGGTGCTGGGCGGGTGAATATGCCAAACACGATGTGCTGGAGCCGGAACTGATAGACCGCATTCTAGGCGAAGCCAAGGAGCTGGGCATCTATTGGATTGTGCTCTCCGGCGGTGAACCGCTCTTGTACCCGCACTTATTTGACCTGATGGACAAACACAACGATATGACCTTTATGGCCTATACCAACGGGACGCTGATCGATGATAAGGCAGCGGACAAGATTGTAGAAGTTGGCAACTTTTCCCCCGCCATCAGCTTGGAGGGATGGGAGGAGCACACCGACCGGCGGCGGGGCAACGGTATCTTTCGGCAGGTGACCTCGGCCATGGACCGGTTGCGGGAGCGGGGTGCTATCTTCGGCATTTCTCTCACAGCCACGCGGGAGAATGTCGAGGAAATCACCTCCGACAGCTTTATAGATTTTTTGGCGGAGAAGGGAACCCGGTACGGCTGGATCTTTCACTACATCCCCATCGGCCGCAACCCCAACCCGGATTTGATGCTCACACCGGAGCAGCGGACCTATATGGCGGAGCGGGTACCTTACATCCGCACTAACTGGCCCCTAATACTGGCCGATTTCTGGAACGACGGCGAGCTAACTCAGGGGTGCATTGCCGGCGGCCGGCGTTATTTCCACATCACTGCCAGCGGTGCAGTGCAGCCCTGCGCCTTTGTGCACTTTTCTACGGATAACATCCGGGATAAAAGCCTGCGGGACATCCTGCAGTCGCCGCTGTTTGCGGCCTATCAGAAGCGTCAACCCTTCTGCAACGATCACCTGCGGCCCTGCCCCATTATTGATGTACCGGCGGCCTTGCGGGATATTGTGGTGGAATGCGGAGCCAGGCCTACCCACGAGGGAGCGGAGACTGCACTTAACGGAGAAATCGGAAAATTTCTTGACCACCGTTCTGCGGCCTGGGCGGCGGCAGTTGAAGGGCTACGGGCAAAGAACTCACCGAGGGCGTGCCAATAAATATAATTAAACCTTGACTAAATATCGTTTAAAGTTAATAATTATGGCGTAGCGATATTAGCGATGTTTTTTTGGGGGAGGAAGATTAATGCGAGTCACCAGGCGCCGGATGGAGTTTTTGGCCAAGATTAAGCAACTATATGAAAAGAACAACCTGCCGGTTCATTACGTGCGGGTAGCTGAGCTGCTGAGAGTCAGCAAATGGAGTGCCTATGAGATGCTGAAAACGCTGGAAAAGGAAGGCTTCCTGGCCAGTGAGTATGCTGTTAACCAGCAGGGAAAGTTTCCCGGTCGATCCATGGTGCTGTTTTCCCCCACTCGCCTTGTGGATGAGTTATTTTTCGGTGCAGGGCATGAGGAAAGGGTTCCCTTTAAGGAGTGGCGGCAGGTGAAAGAGCGGTTGTTATTTCTGTGTGCAGAGTTGAAGAATACAGGCTCCAAACAAATTACTGATCAACTATTGGCGGAAATGCCCAGTAACGAGCACCCGTTGGTCTTTGGCGCTTATACCATTGCTTTGTTGACGGCTTACCTGCAGAACCTCGGTGAGAAGAGCGTAGGATTAGTTGAACGCGTAGTGTTGAAGGCGACCAAAGCGGAAATGGGACTGGTGATGTTTGCCGGTACCGTCATGGGAAGTATGCTCAAAACCGCGGGACAGTTTTCGCTTGTATCTCAGCTGGCTGGATATGTAGTCCGCTTCCAACGCCACCTTGCCGAGTTCAGTCAATTGGAGAAGACCCTGCTGATGGAGTTTCTGGAAGAAGCTTTGGGAATAGCCCGATGATTTTCCGGGCTTTTTTTTTTGGGATTTTGGGTTTTGAGAGAAATGGTGTAGATTCTCCAATTAATCCAGTTGATAATCTCAAATAAAACCAGCATTACCGGCGCCGTAAAAGCCTAAAAATCTCAAACCAAACCAGTAACTCTCAAAGCAATTTTCATATCCGCTCAATAGCTCAAAACCATGGATTCCAAAATGCTAATAAAAGAACTGCAATGATGGCTACAATAATTTTCCTCGAAGAAAATGGTTATAGATAGTCATTCGCTGATTTCGCTGGTTTCGCTATAAATCGAAAAAGGCCCGCAGGCCTTGTCATTCCTGGTGCCGAAGGTGGGAGTCGAACCCACACGGGGGGTGAGCCCCGGCGGATTTTGAGTCCGCTGCGTCTGCCAGTTCCGCCACTTCGGCAGTTTATTTTTTAGTGCCTCTAATTCTAACAAAAAAAAGTCTGCCCGTCAATACGGGAACGTTGACCGCACACGGCAATTGCATCCATTATATACCATATTAGTATAGTTCAAGCACTCTCATGAGATAGGTTTCATCCCACCCACATTTTAACCTTTTAGTCTTAATGCCCCGTTTGCATGTTTGTTCCTGCTTTAGTAAATTCAATGTCATATGCCTGATTATGTTTAAATTTTCTGCACTGTGATCTTTCCTTGCTCTACTTTCATCCTCTCTAAAAGCAATATCCAATGAAGAGAATTTTCTATCCCCCAGTGCCCTCTTTTATATTTTGCAAATTCCTCTGCTGTGCAGTTCTTTATACTATAAATAGCATAACTATATTCAACGCATTTTCATCCCAAATCCTCGCCAACTGGATAATGGC
>DFAQ01000015.1 GCA_002365865.1 Pelotomaculum sp. UBA3102 | reverse complement strand
CATTTGACTATTCCGAGGCAGTAAAGGATTTGGACTTTGAGCCGATACCTTTTGAGGAAGGAATCCAACTTGAAGTTAACGCCTTGCGCGAGGCAAGTTTAATTGGTGTATAGGTAAAGGAAGGGGTTCTTAACACCGTGAGCGCTTGGATCGTGTTTATTATTTTTTTGGTTTTCTTTTTATCCTTCATAGGGACTGGGTTAATGCGAAAATATGCTTTAAACAAAGAAATTCTGGACATCCCTAATGCCCGTAGTTCACATAACCATCCTACGCCCCGGGGCGGTGGTTTGCCGATGGCGGTCTTATTTATTACAGCGGTCGCGCTTTTTGCCTTAGCTGGCGTGGTACCAGTGCGCCTCGCCATTGCGTTATGTGGCGGGGGATTGCTGGTGGCAGGCATTGGCTGGATTGATGATAAAAAACAATTATCGGCTCGACTGCGTATTATAATTCACTTTCTAGCTGCTGTTTGGTCTTTATGCTGGTTAGAGGGGCTTCCTGCTCTAAATCTTGGTTTTACTGAATTCAAGCTTTATTGGATTGGTGCGTTTCTAGCAACAATAGGCATTGTCTGGATGATTAATCTTTACAATTTTATGGACGGAATAGACGGAATAGCTGGTACAGAAACAATTAGTGTTGCCTGTGCAGCAGGAGTTTTTTTATTTTTTAATGGGTTTTTGCCGTTGGCTATTGTATGTGGATTGCTGGCATGTTCAGTAGCAGGCTTTTTAGTTTGGAACTGGCCACCAGCAAAAATATTTATGGGTGACGTTGGTAGCGGTCTGCTTGGTTTTGTATTTGCCGTCCTGGCCGTTGCATCTGAGAACAGCGGCGCTCTGCCGCTGTTAGTCTGGTGGATGCTTTTGGGCGTTTTTATTGTAGATGCAACAGCCACGCTGCTCAGGAGAATCAGGAGGGGCGAACGCTGGACCGAAGCCCACCGGACCCATGCGTACCAGTTGGCTGTACAAGCTGGCTACAGCCATAAACAGGTCGCTTTCGCGGTGATCGTTCTGAATGTGGTACTAGCTGGTGCAGCGGTTGTTGTCTCTTTGTGGTCCAGGTTTTTACCTGTAATCTCAGTGCTGGTTGCGCTTGTATTAATTATCGTTCGTGCTGAGGTCATTCGGCGCTGCACATATGATCGGCCTTCTTCGCTATCTCCGCATATGTGATTCCCCGCATCATGGAAGATGTCATCGAAGTGGTGCTCGATGTTAACGTTTTAACTTTGCATATGAACTGGGCCATTATTATGTAGATCGTAAGATAATAATTTCATGAGCAGGAAAAACCTAACTTTTGTCGAAAATGTATTGCAATATTTGTTGTTTTTTAGGGTTCGGGGGGAGAAGGTTTTGGCTGTTCGCAAGCGGGTGCTGGCTTTACTTTTAATAGACGGCATTTTAGTAAATTTTGCTTTTTTGCTGGCGCTGTGGCTGCGTTTTGAAGGTGCGGTGCCGCAGCACAACCTGGCCGCCTATAAAGAGCTGGCGCCCTTTTTTACTGTTATCTGGCTGGGGTGTTTTTTAGCTTTTGGCCTCTACAGGCGCATGTGGCAGTACGCCAGCCTGGGCGAGCTGCTGTCCATAGTTTATTCCGTTACAGTGGGCATGGTGTTGAACATTTCCTTGACTTATTTCTGGATGAAGGGCGGTTCTTTGCCCCTGCCGCGCAGCGTGTTCGTTCTGGCCTGGATGGCGGCGGTACTCTTTGTTGGGGGGTCGAGGTTTTCCTGGCGGCTGTTCAGGGACAGTTACCTGCATAATGGAAAGTTGCGCGCTGGAAAACCGGTTTTGATTGTCGGGGCGGGAGACGCCGGGGCGGCCGTGGCCCGGGAGCTATGCAGTCATAATCATAATACCGGCCGTATTGTGCCGGTGGGATTTGTAGATGATGACCGGTCCAAACGCGGGCTGGAAATGTTCGGCTTGCGGGTGCTGGGCGGCAGGGAAGATATACCCAGGCTGGTGGAGAACTACGGTGTGCAGGAGATAATTATAGCTATTCCCTCGGCTCCCGGGCGGGAGATCCGGGAAATTGTGGAGATATGCCGAAAGACGCCTGCCGGGTTAAAAATATTACCAGGGATGAACGAACTAATTAATGGGAAGGTCTCAGTCAGCCAGATTAGGGAGGTCCGGATAGAAGATATTTTGGGGCGCGAACCTGTGGAAGTGGACCTGGAGTCGATAGCGGGTTATTTGACTGGCAGAACGGTATTGGTCACCGGTGCCGGGGGTTCTATCGGTTCGGAATTATGCCGCCAGGTGGCCCAGTTCCAACCCAAGGCGTTGATTTTGCTGGGGCATGGTGAAAACAGTATTTATCAAATACACAAGGAGCTCAGCGGAACGTACCCGGAACTGGAACTCAAACCGGTTATTGTTGATGTAAGGGACAAAGTTGCTGTTTCCAGGCTGTTTCAATTATATAAACCCGGGGTGGTATTCCATGCCGCCGCCCACAAGCACGTCCCGCTGATGGAATATAACGCGGCGGAGGCGGTTAAAAACAATGTTTTGGGCACATATGCCGTGGCTGCGGCGGCAAGCCGGCATGGCGCTGAGACATTTATATCGGTATCCACGGACAAGGCGGTTAATCCCACCAGCATTATGGGTGCCACCAAGCGGGTGGCGGAGATGGTTGTCCAGCAAGCGGGCAGGTACAGCAAGACAAGGTTTGCCGCCGTCCGGTTCGGCAATGTCCTGGGGAGCCGGGGGAGCGTGGTGCCGCTGTTCAAGGAGCAGATTGCCGCGGGCGGTCCGGTGACGGTGACCCACCCCGACATGACCCGTTATTTCATGACCATCCCGGAAGCGGTGCAGCTGGTCATCCAGGCGGGGGCGCTGGCCGGGGGCGGCGAAGTCTTTGTTCTGGATATGGGAGAACCTGTTAAAATATTAGACCTGGCAAAAAGCATGATCCTCTTATCTGGGTTTGAGCCTGAAGAGGATATTGAAATAGTATTTACAGGAATACGTCCTGGTGAAAAGCTCTATGAAGAATTGATGACCAGCACTGAAGGGGTTAATGTTACAAAGCACAACCGGATATTTATCGCTAAAGTGGACAAGCCGGACGAGAACAAGGTTAACAATTTGTTAGAGATCGTCCAGGAACCGTATTGGGCGCCGGGTGACGTAGAAGTTGCCAGGCTTTTGCAAGATGTTGTGCCCGAATTTAAGACCGCCAGGCATAGAACAACCAGAGATCCTGTTGTAGAGCTAAAGCTGCAGGGGGACTACGAAAATAAAACAGCTGGTGTGGCAGCAGTGCGTTAAGCTGGAAAACGCGTGTCTTTATCAGGGAACGCGTGTACCTGGAAGATGCGGTATGCGGCGTAAATAAATAGCATAAGGAGCTGGGTAGTTTGGAAGAAGAAATTAACCTTCGCGAATTGATTGAAGTATTAATTAATGGCAAGTGGATAATTTTAGGGATTTGTTTTGTTTCTGTGCTGCTTGCCGGCACACTCAGCTTTTTTGTATTGCCTGAAAAGTACGAGGCCAAGGCTACCGTCATGGTTAAGCAGCAGCCCCAGGCGGTACCTGAAGCCGGGTCGCTGGAGACTTTATTAAGCAGCCTGTCCAAATCTCCGGAAATGACTGTAGAAGCTTACCGCCAGCAGGTGACTGACCCGTGGATTTTACAAAAGGTAATCAAGGAGTTAAACCTGGATGCCGGGGAATACAGTATAAAAAGTTTGACAAATGCCGTTAAAACCGAGGTGGTCAAGGGTACTAATTTGATCAGGATCACCGTCTCAGGGTCTGATCCGGTTCTAACTGCATCCATCGCCAATGTACTGGCTGAAAACTTTGTTCAATATATTTCGGAAAAAACCACCCACCAGCTCGGCATGTCGGTGGAGTTTTTGGGTGCGCAGATTGAAGAGCAGGAAAAAGAACTGGCCGCGGCAGTGGACGAGTACCAGAAGTTTTTGGCGCAACCCGGCGGGGTCCGGGAACTGGAAGAGGAAATTGACGCCAAGCTTGCCCTGCTGACTGATTTTAAGAACCAGTTGATACGTAACCGGGTTCAGATTGAACAAGAAAGGGCTTCACTTAAGCAGGTAGAAAGCAGTTTGGCGGAAACTCCGGAAAAGCTGGTAACCGAGAAAACCCTGGCGGACGATGCTTATCTATTTAATGCCGCGGGTGCGGCGACCGGCGCTTCGGTGAAGGATCTTTCCGGCCTGAGGATGCAGAGCGAGGAAATAAACCCTGTTTACATAAGCCTGATTGAACAAAGGGCCGATTTAAAGAAAACCCTGGCCTACCTGTCCGCTCAGCAGGAACAGTTAAAAGTGCAAATTTCCCTGGCCCAGAAGGAATTGGAGAGCTTACAGGCCGAACTGGCGGAGAAGCGTGCGGAAAACGACCGGCTGGAACAGAAAGTAAACATGCTGCGGGATAATTATAAAGCGCTGGCGGAGCGGTACGAGGAAACGAAACTGAGCAAAGCCGTTCAGGTGGGAGAAAATAATCTTGTTTTGCTCCGCCCGGCGGTAGAGCCGGAAAACCCGGTAGGCCCCCGCAAGATGTTGAATATGGCCGTGGCCGGCGTGCTGGGCCTGATGGTGAGCGTTTTCCTGGTTTTCTTCATGAACTTCTGGCGCAGTTCCGCCCCGCCGGACAGTGCTTCTGTTAGCTAGGACATGTAGGCCTTTTTATAGTTGGTTTATAACCAGCCCGGTAATCAGCTTCGGGTAAAAGAAAGTGCTTTTTTGCGGCATTTTTTCACCGCCGGCGGCCACTGCTGTGACCTCCTCCACCAGGGTGGGGTTCAAGAAGAATGCCAGCTGGTATTGTCCCGTGTCCACGGCGGCCAGTGCCCCTTCTTCCTCGCGGGTGTAGGTGATGTGTTCCGCCTTGGCCCTTAACTCACCGCAGATGCCCAGGTATTTTTCAATAATCAAAGTGTGCAGCACCGAGACGTCCAGTCCCTGCCAGGCGGGTGATTTGTCTTGCGGCATCATCCGGTACAGTGCTTTTTCGTTGCTCAGTGAAAGAAGGTAGAGCTGGTCCTCTCCCGTGTAAAGGCCGAATACGTGACGGTGGGGAACAGTGCCCTTCGTTTCGGTTGCCGCCGAATTGAGACCGTCGTGGTGGCAGACCTGCCCCTTTTTTGCCAGCAGCCTCAGAAACTCCTGGAAGTTGTTCCTGTCTTTCGCCAGGGGGTATTTCTCTACGTCAAAGCTTTCTTTTAACTGTTCCACCAGCCGTTTCTTATCCAGTCCGGTTACGCCTCTGACCAGCCGGTGGGTGGGTAAGGCGACCAGACCCGGGTCATAAAGGTTGACCAGGGTCATCATCACGTAGTTGTAGGCGGGCTCTTTGCCGGACGAACAGCAACTGCCGTCCGGCCCGGTACAGCACGAACCGGTGACGGAAAGGATTTCAGCCCCGGACCCGTCACCGCCGGCTGCCTCCCGTTCCCGCTTGTAATTCAGGGCGGTCTCGTAACGATGGTGCCCGTCGGCGATAAAGATCCGCTTGTCCGCCATTACCTGCTGCACTTCGCAGATCACGCCGGGATCCGTAACCACCCACATCTGGTGTATTTCTCCGGTTTCATCCGTGAAACTGACATCCGGGGAGGACTCCTTAACTGCTTCCCGCAGGGCCGAGTCCACATTCATCTTCGGATCGGTAAAAAGGCCGAAGATCGGGCTGAAATTGGCCCGGCAGGCCCGCATCAGTTTTAACCGGTCGGCTTTGTGTTTCGGCATGGTTTCTTCGTGGGGAAGTATGACCCCTTTGGCATAAGGTTCCAGTCTGACCCCGCAGATAAAACCGCTGCGGATTTTTCTTTCTCCTTCCAGGGTGAACTCCTGCTCGTAAAAGTACAGCGCCGGGCCGGATTCAGAGACGAGCACGTTGTTTTCCAGCCAGGCACTTAATTCTGCAGCCGCCCGGGTATACCGGTTGTGGGCTTCGTTGTCAAACGGTCCGGTCTTGCCGTATTCCAGGCGGATTACGTTGTGCGGGTGGCGCTTATAGTAACGGTCCTGGGCAGCGGTGTCGATGACGTCGTAAGGCGGGGTAACCACGTCCGCCAAGTTTTTCACGGTATTCTGGTTATAGCGCAGTCCTTTGAAGGGAACAACAACAGCCATGATCGTCCTCCTGAATAGAATAAAAAACATAAAATATTTTGAAATTAAATTTTTTATTAACCAATTATGGATAAATTGTAATATAACTGGTCCAAAAAAACAATGACTGTTGTCAATACCGTTTCTTTAAGAGCATTTTGCTTTGTAAGCAT
>DFAQ01000049.1 GCA_002365865.1 Pelotomaculum sp. UBA3102 | reverse complement strand
AAAATATTTTTTTCCTTTTTAAAATATAACCATAAATTTACGTTAAACGCGTTGATTACATTACCGGGTCAAAAAATCACTGTCGTTAAGAGCACAACTCTTTAATCTTTTTCATATCCATATATTACTCATGTAAATGAAGATAAGGGGATTGAAATTTATGATTGATAAGGCCTGGGTAGAAAACATGCTTGAATTACAAAAACTAGCCCAGGGGTTTTCACAGGGTTCGAAATGGTCCAATGAATTTTTAGAATCTATTCTGCAGTCATTGCAAAACTGGGGACTGCAACCTCCGGGAGCGGGATTTCAAGCGGGGGATTCCGGATCGGTCCAGGATTTTTGGACTGAGGAAGCAATTCCGTCTTACAGTCAGAGCCAAAAGCCCCATATAAATATTTCAGAAACCGGCCGGGAAGTAAATCTTACGGCTTTAATACCCGGAATCAAGCATAAAGATGATCTTTCGGTTAAACTCCACGGTGATTATATCTGTATTTCCGGAAAAAGAACGGTAATCAGCAATTCTGCTCCAAAGCAGGAAACATCTACCGCATTATTCAGCCGGATTATCCGGCTGCCGGTGGAAGTTGAGAGCCGGGAAGGTACTGCTTCTTACCGGAGCGGAATGTTAATGATTAAGCTGGTAAAAAAAGACCAAGCCGGCCACGTTTTAGATGTAGATTTCATTAGCTGAGAATGATTTACTAAAGGTAATCGCTTAACCGATCCGGGTAATCGGTGATGATACCGTCAACGCCCATTTCTATCAATCTTTTCATTTCATTTACATTATTGACAGTCCAGGCGTGAATTGACTTGTTTTGCTTGTGCGCGGCCTTTACCAGCTTGGGCGTGATTACCCTCAAGCCGTGTATGGTCGGCGGTAACTGGTAAGCGTCAACACCCGGGTCGTATAAACAGCTTAGCCCGATTTCACCTAACACCGTAAAAATAATTCCCTGGCAAACCGATGCCGAAGTGGCAATACCGGCTTTATTGATGCTTGCGAATTTTTTTCTGGCAGGGTTATTTTTCGCAGCAACCAATACAGAATTATCTAAACCGTATTCTACGATCAGATGATATAATTTTCTGACCACGGACGCCTCGTACTGCTTTATTTCAATATTCATCCTGATACTGGAAAATACTTCAAATACTTCCCGCAATGTCGGGATGGTTATTCCCCTGCCCCGCAGCGGGTAAGTAACCCCCCCATCGCTCGTGAAACGGAAAGCGGCGTCCAATTTCTTTATTTCCGCCAAAGGCATACGAGTAATTTCACCACGCCCGTCTGTGGTTCGAGCTACAGTTTTATCATGAAAAACCACCAAATGGCCGTCGCAACTGGACCAGACATCCATTTCAAGAACGTCAGCCCCGAAATTATTTACGGCCCGGGAAAAGGCATAGATAGTGTTTTCCGGAGACAGTCCCGCGCCCCCCCGGTGGGCAATATTTAAAACTTTATTTTTGATGTCCTCAGGCAACTACCGGGTCTCCCTTCCCTTCCTATTACAGTTATTTTTATTAATACAGTCTATTGATTTGTGAAAGAATATTTTACAGGTTAAAAAATTTTTAATTGAGTGCGGAAACTTGAATAATAGAAAACCAGATCGGCAAAAAATAATAGTAAAAAGCGCTGCTCTCAAAAGGAGGTGAATGTATTGCCGCAAATTAAATGTAGCGTTACCGAATGCAAATGGAATAATGCGATTGAGTGCCAGGCACCGATGATTCAGGTGGACCGGAACGGTGCCGGTCAGGCAGAAAAATCCGACCAGACCAAGTGTGAAACTTTCAAGATGAGTTCGTAAATAAAGCTGACTGGTTGTAAAACCAGTCTTTCTTTATTATTATTTAAATGAATCTTTTAATTAAATAATTTTGGGAGGAGAAAAATGATTAACCCGGTAGCAATTATTGCCGGTCCGATAACCGTTTACTGGTACGGGATCATAATGACTGCCGCTTTTATTCTGGGAACGGTTCTGGCCTACTACCGCGCCTCAAAAAACGGCATTGAACCCGAGCACATTTTAAACCTGCTCATCCTGATCATTCCGGCCGCAATTATTGGTGCGCGACTGTATTACGTAATTTTTAACTGGGAAAGCTACAGCTCAAACCTGCTTGAGGCGGTGGCAATCTGGCACGGCGGCCTGGCTATTCATGGCGGCCTGATCGGCGGCTTTCTGGCAGGTTACTTTTACGTAAGGAAACACGGGCTCAACTTTTGGAAAATGGGGGATGTTCTGGCTCCGAGTGTGATCCTGGGTCAGGCCATTGGCCGCTGGGGAAATTTTTTCAACCAGGAGGCGTTCGGAACTTCGGTTACCCGGGAATTTATCAGCCGCTTTCCGGTTTTTATCCAAAAACAAATGCTGATCGGAGGCCGGTACCACCACCCTGCTTTTTTATACGAATCAATCTGGGACCTGGCAGTTTTTGTTTTTTTGCTCTTATACGACAAGCGCAAGCATTTCCCCGGTCAAATCATGCATTTTTACCTGGCCTTATACTCCGCCGGGCGTTTCTTTATCGAAGGTCTGCGCACCGACAGCCTGATGCTGGGACCGGTAAGAGTGGCTCAACTAATCAGCGTGATGATAATTATTGGGGTTATGGGGGTTTTTTTCTTTCTGAGCAGAGAGCAAGGTATAAATAAAAACCGCTGAGCAGAGCATACTTGATAAGAGGTGGTAGGTTAAAAAATATTTGTGAGGTGCATCGAGATGTCTTTATTATCCGGTTTATTTGAACACCGGGGCAGTGAACTGCTAGTGCGCGAACAAGTGTCTTTTTTTATCCGCGAAGCTCAAGGCGGCATGATTGAAATGGGAAAGTTGCTCCAGCAGGTGGCGGACGCGGGATATCCCGATATCTCCGGGCAATGCTCACGTCTGTTACAGTTGAACGCCAAAGTGGGCCGTACCCTTGAGCAGGTGCAAAAGTCCCTGAAATAACCCGGGCCGTTCCAGGTCCGGGTTATTAATGTGCGCCTAAGCTGAATGTGCGCCTAAGCTGAAGTAAAAAGTAACCAATAATCCATTTGCCACATATTATATAAAAAAACATTATGTTACAAGGAGGTTCATTATTTATGGCTTTTGGAACCGGAGGAGGCGCAGGCGGCGGATTTGTTGCCGGTGGTGGATTTTTCTTCTTTTTCTTTATCATCATTATAGTTTTCTGCTGCGGATTTTTGTTCATCTAAAATTTTGTGATTCACGGGGCCGGGTACTCAACCCGGTCCGTTTTTTATTTTTGGAACAATGTGGCCTGTATTTTAAATATTTACCTGAGCAATAATAAAATGATTATTTTAAAGAACGAGGGAAAACATGTTCAGGTTGATTCCCAGGATGGATGGCCGGATCCGGAAAAAAACAGAAGAAAATACCGGCCTGGCCCTTTTACGCAAGCGCCTGCGCAGCACCAGGCTGGCCGTGGAGAATCTCGAAATTGGCACGGCAACCAAGAATGCCGTGAGTATAGTTTGCCTGAAGGGATACGTGGCCGACGGTCTGGTCGATGAGGTAAAAACGCGCCTCCGGCGGATCGAGGTCGACGGGATCATCGACAGCGGCCAGGTGACGGAGTTCATCCAGGACAGCCCCAACTCCTTATTCAGCGCCGTGGGGATCACGGAACGGCCGGACATTCTGGCGGTTCAACTGCTGGAAGGAAGAGTAGGACTGGTCTTCGAAACACACCTTTTGCTTTATTCGTGCCTGCCACCCTGGGTATTTTTATGCAAACCCCGGATAACTACAATAACCGCTATTGGGTCGCGGCTCGTTCACCAGGCTTTTACGCTGGATGGCGCTCTTTAAGAGGGACACCCCGTGCGCCAGGGAACCGCCCCGGCCGGCGGGAGCGGCTCAGAGGAAGGACAGGGCGCGCAGCCGCAGAACAAGGTCTTCTCGCGGTAAGTGGTTCGGTGCTGGAATACTGGAAGCAAATCGGGGGCCGGTGGAGAGAAATATATCCTACCGTGCGGGTCAAAGTAAAGGCGGATTTTTTGGTCGAGCACACCGGGCTGATGAGTCAACCGCTGGAATTCAGGTAAATGATATGTTTTCCGTAAGATTTAACGAATTTATTTATGATAGCCATTTCCCGTCGGCTCAGGTAAAATATCTATAAAAATGAAAAGGATGTGTTTGCTTGTACTGGGACGTTAAAGGCGGGGAAAACACCGTCTCAACCATGGATGCAGCGTTGCAAAGGGCCGGTGAGTTGGGCCTGAAACATGTCGTTGTGGCTTCTTGTTCCGGCAGGTCGGCAGAGCTTTTGTTTGAGCGCGCCCGGGGCTTGGAAGTTATCTGCGTCACCCACCAGGCAGGTTTTTACCGGCCGGGCGAAGATGAAATGGCTCCGGAAACAAGAAAAAAACTGGCCGGTGCCGGCATAAAGCTTTTGACTACCACCCACCTGATGGCCGGGCTGGACAGGGCCTGCAGGATTAAATTTGGAGGAGTTTATCCCGCCGAAATAACCGCCGGCGCCTTGCGCATGTTCGGGCAGGGCCTAAAAGTATGCGTTGAAATTTCGGTAATGGCCCTGGATGCCGGACTGGTCCCCTATGGGGAGGAAATAGCAGCCCTCGGCGGCACCGGTGAAGGACTGGACACTGCGGCAGTCATCTTGCCGGCTCACTCGCAAAACTTCTTTGATACCAAAGTAAAAGAAATCATCTGCAAGCCCAGGGAATTTTAAAAAAAATATCACCGGCATCCGGTTCAGGCTGCCGGTGATATTTTTATCAGGGGATCACTTTTTTCAAAGGGTATTCGATAATGTCCTGCGCCCCGGCCCTTTTTAATGCCGGGATGAGGTCACGAACCTGTCTTTCTTCCAGAATGGTCTCCACCGCCACCCAATTGCTGTGCACCAACTGTGAAATCGTGGGTTGTTTCATTGCGGGAATTATATTCAGTATGATTTCCAATTTATCCCCCGGCACGTTCATCTTTAAACCGGCTTTTGACCGGGCCCGTAACGCTCCCTGTAAAAGAACGGCCAAGTTTTGCAGCTTTTCTTTTTTCCACGGGTCCGCCCATGAATGGTTATTTGCGTGCAGCTTGGTGGTGGATTCAAGGACGGTGGCGATAATACGCAGATTGTTGGCCTTTATAGAACTCCCGGTTTCGGTGATGTCGGCAATGGCATCCACCAGGTGTGGCACTTTTACCTCGGTAGCCCCGTAGGAATACTCAACGTAAGCCTGTACGCCGTTTTCTTCCAGGTAATTCCGGGTTACACGTACCAGTTCGGTGGCAATCCTTTTACCGTTTAAATCGGATACGCTGTGAATATTGCTGTCATTTGACACGGCAATTACCAGGCGGATAGGATTGGAAGTGCTTTTAGCATATACCAGGTCTGCAACCTCAACCACGTCCGCATTGTTTTCCATGATCCAGTCCAGGCCGCTTAAGCCTGCGTCCAGCACCCCGTCATGAACGTAACGGGGGATTTCCTGCGCCCGCATCAACACGACTTCCAATTCCGGGTCGTTAACCGTTGGAAAATAAGAGCGGCTGCGGACCGCCAGGTCAAAACCGGCCTGTTTAAAAAGTTGAAAAGTAGCCTCCTGCAGGCTGCCTTTTGGTAAACCCAGACGCAACTTCAATTTTTTAATTCCTCCTCCGGTATCGGGTACTTTTTATAATGTAAAAAGTATATCGTTTGAACAATGTGGTGTCAATACCGGTACAAAATCGGGGATGAGTTAAGAATTTATGCTCTTCAGATCATCCTGCTTTGTAAACAGTTTTATTCTCTTTTTCCTCAGGGCCTGTGGTTGCTTTTTTTAAAATCAGACAGTCGTTTTCAACTTCGATTACAAAGTCGTCTTCCCCGCTGATGCCAAGAGATTTCATGATCGAGCGGGGTATGGTCACCTGTCCTTTCGGGGTTAGGGACGACATCATAGGCATTTGAATACTCCTTAATTAAATATTCCGGTTTTTCAATTATAAAATACTCCACCGGTTATATCCAGAGGGGTTAATTGCAATGTTTTGTCATTATTTGACGGACTTTAAAAATTAACTACTTGAATTTTTTTGTGAATCGTGTAAAATTTCAGCAACAGAACTTTTAACTCATGAATAAGGGAGCGATAAGAAATATGCCTGTTTCAGCAAAAATTCAAACTTTTATTTCCGGTGCCTCCTGGATACGCAAAATGTTTGAAGAAGGCGAGCAGATGAGAAAGCTTTACGGTTCCGATAAAGTCTATGACTTTACCCTGGGTAATTCAGACCTGGAACCGCCGAAAGCTTTTAAGGAAGAGCTTAAAAAATTGGCGCTTGAGCCGGTTCCCGGGATGCACCGTTACATGAGTAATGCAGGCTACCCGGAAACGCGCCGGGCGGTAGCCGGTGTACTGGCGGAACAAACCGGTCTTGCTTTCGACGAAAACCACATCTTGATGACGTGCGGTGCCGGAGGTGCCATGAATGTAGTTCTGAAGGCGCTGCTGGACCCGGGTGACGAGGTTATTATATTGTCCCCTTTCTTTGTTGAATATAAATTTTATATCGACAACCACGGCGGAGTTTTTAAAACAGTGCCCACCAACAGTGAGTTCAAGCCGGACTTGGAAGCAATCGGCGCGGCAATAACTCCCCGTACCAGGGCGGTAATTATCAATACCCCCAACAACCCCACCGGTGTGGTTTATGACGCCGGTTCCCTGTCCGGTCTCGGCAAACTGCTGGCAGAAAAAGAAAAAGAAACCAGCCGGGCGATATTTGTCATATCCGATGAGCCGTACGCCAAGATCGTTTATGACGGCATCGTCCTTCCCAGCGTTTTCAAACATATCAAGAACAGCATTGTAGTTACTTCGCACAGTAAGGACCTGGCCCTGCCGGGCGAGCGGATTGGGTATGTCGCTGTTTCCCCGTTGATAAACAATGTGGAACTGCTGGTAGAGGGACTGGTATTTTGCAACCGTACCCTGGGCTTTGTTAACGCACCCGCGCTGATGCAAAGGCTGGTTACGGTGTTGCAGCACGAAAGCGTAGATATCGCCGGCTACCAGGAAAAAAGAGATCTATTGTATGAAAACTTGACTGATATGGGTTTCCGGATGGTCAAACCGCAGGGGGCGTTTTACCTGTTTCCTGAATCTCCCGTCGCGAATGAGTTGGAGTTTATTAAATTAGCGTTAAAGTATAATATTCTCCTGGTTCCCGGCAGCGGCTTCGGTACTCCCGGTTATTTCCGTATTTCATATTGTATCGATAAGCAGGTGATTTTAAATTCACTGGAAGCTTTTAAAAAATTGGCGGCAGAAGTGGGGCTGAGAAAGTAAACCGGAAACGGGCGGCGTACGGATTAAAAAACCCGGATCAAAAACCAGATTATCATAACCGCCTCAACCGCAATTTTCAGCACGGTACCGCCCAAAAAGCCGATTAAGGTTCCCACGCCCGCCTGGAAAGCCTTTTCAGGCGGGCTTTTTAGGTATAATTCACCCAGTACCGCCCCGATAAAGGGACCGAAGATCAGGCCGAACGGACCCAGCAGGATTGCCCCCAGCATTACGCCAAGGATACTGCCCCAGACTGCCGCCGTGGAACCCCCGTACCGTCTTACGCCCCAAATTCCTGCCAGGTAGTCAATTAGAAATATCAGTGCCACTGCCAGACCCTGCCCGAAAAAGAAGGCCCATGGGAGATTGTGGAATTCTACGCAAAGACCGTAAATCAGCATCCCCAGCCAGATCAGGATTGCCCCGGGCAGTAACGGCAAAATGGTACCGGCTACTCCGGTCAGAAAAAAGAAAATTGCAATAATCATACCAATGATTGACATATCACATCATCCTATTTTGCTTTTACCGTATTATACGATAAAAATATCAAAATTTGCATGGTTAGTTTTTTATAATAAAGAAGTTGTTACCGCGGGAAATAAGATTTTTTATGTGCGGAATAGTTTTTGTTTTAGGGCGTGAAAGGTAGGCCATAAGAGGAAGAGTTATTACGGGCGGGCGTTTTTAGCGCCCGCAATTTTTAAACTATGATCAAAACTAAATCACGTCGTTCATTATGTCCATAACGGTACCGGTACGCCTGCGGATGATGCCCTCCACCCGACCGGCGGTTTTCACGGCGGTTTTTTTAATGAATTCCCCCGTGGGTTCACCCGCCCGTTCCCTGATATACTTGTCGCTTATTCTTGACAGGGCAATAAATACCAGCGCCGCCGCGCCGATACCAGCTATTGTGCGGTAAGAAAACATATACCTGCCTCCTTTAAATAAAAAATTAAATCTTTAATTAGCTTTACCTGAAGGAGCAGATATATACCATAGTAATAATAAAAGATGTTTCAATAAGATTATCAAGGAGACAGCACAGCCTTGGGCTCGGCCAGGTAGCGGGCTATTCCGGCGTAAATAGACCAGGCAATTTTTTGCTGGTATTGGGGATCGAGCATTAAACTTTCTTCACCGGGATTACTTATAAATCCAATTTCTACGATTGTGCTGGGCATTTTAGCCATCCGATTGGTGAAGAAGTCAACTTGTTTGGCTTGACGCCCCGAATTTTCTAAAAAGTTGTTTAATTCGTGCTGGATAGCCTTTGCCAGTTTATTGCTTTCTACCGACCCTGGTTGGGAAAAGGTTTGCGCACCTTTCTCGCGGGGGTCGGGAAAGCTGTTGACGTGAATACTGATAAAAAGGTCGGCCTGTTTTTCATTAGCCATTTCTACCCGGCGAGTCAGGTCTTCAATCTTGGACCGGTAGGAATATTTTGCAGCGGTGCCGGCAAGATCATGGTCGGTTTCCCTGGTCAACAAGACCTCGGCTCCGGCCTGGCGTAATATTGTACCCAATTTTTTTGATACGTCAAGCACGATGTCTTTTTCGTGAATACCCCTGCTGCCGACAGCACCCGGGTCATCGCCCCCGTGTCCGGGGTCAATCACAATCAATTTATCGGCCAGCGCCCATGATAAGGCAGCAATATATCGCTCTGCCAGGAGGGATGTGACCGCCCTGTGGCCGACCAGGGCAGTCAATGCCAGTACCAGCAGGGCAAAAATATAACCTTTCCTGAACTTGCAGGCATACAGGAAATATTTCAAATTGCTTTTCCCCGCCCTTCCATATTATAACCCTGTTTAAACCGTAGGTTAGTGTTTCATTTTTTAATATGCTTGATAATTTTAAAATATGAGGTATTTTATTTGTTCTATTGCCTGTATAAAAATGGAGTAAGCCAGCCACCTGCGTGGCTGGCTTACTCCATAGCCCGTCCCGGTAGACGCTTGTCGCCTACCCGGCGGGTAATTTTCTCGCGGTCAAAATATTCAAGCAGGGGCAGGGCGTATTTACGGGAAGTTTTTAAGAGATCCCGCAATTCACCTACTGATATTTCTCCTTTCTCACGCAGGTATGCGGATAATTTTTCCCGGGCCTCCACTATAATGTCACCTGAAAAATACAGGTCATCCGCTACTTTGACCATTTCTCCGGTTCTTAAGAGGTATTGGAGCAGTTCTGCCCCGGCAGTTTCATCAAAATCAGCCCTCCGGCAGAGTTCTCTCCACGAGGGAGGTAAAAAAACAGCATCCTTTAAAATCTTCTTTATTTTGGTGATTACCTTTTGCTGTTCGGGACCGGGACCGGGTTCAAAGGACTGAAGCGCCACCGCCTGGGAAGTCACCCGCAGCAATCCGTCTTGTTTCATTTCCAGGAGCAGTAATTGAAATATTTTATTATTTAATTGCTTAAATTTACGTGAGCGTAGTTCCTCCCTGGGATAGCCCTCCCTCAGGGGATATTTCCGGTGATAAAAGTTTAAAAGTTCGGTTATTTCATCTGCCCAGGACAAGAATGTATCCTTTAAGAGCAAGTATTTCTTGCCGTCGCTGTTGATTTGTTTCAACGTCCCGGTTTCGCATAAATTTTTAGCTGCTTCTTTTACTTCTGATTGCGGGAGTCCCGTCCCGGTTGCAGCATCATTTACCTCCGGCAGTTGCCGGTTTCCCGTCAGGTATTGCTCCAACAACTCTTCCGGCGTGCCTTTTTCACGGGTAGCCAGAGCATCCAGTACTTCCTTGCGAAAGCGTTTATGCTTGCGCTTCGGCAGCGGGTCGATAATCGTACCGCCGCCGATGGTTAGCATGGGTGAGTAGGACCGAATTACAAAACGGTCCCCCTTGGCGGCAACCGCCTGATGCTCCAGCTCCAACTGAGCATAAGCCGTTGAACCGGGTTCCAGTTCTTCCCGGTCCAGGAGTACCACCCGGCCCAGGGTTTCACCGGTACCAAGGTAAAAACGGATGCGGGTCCGATTTTTTAGCGGCCTGGAAGTGTTTTTAAGCAACAGAAGTCGCACGTCCAACCGGTGGGAAGGAGTAATGCTTTTTAACCCGGTCACTACGCACCCGCGTTCAATTTGCTCCAGTTCCAGTCCTGCCAGGTTGAGCGCCACTCGCTGGCCGGCGCCCGCCGTTTCTACTTTATCGCCGTGTATCTGCATGGAGCGCACGCGGGCATTTATTCCCCGGGGCTGGATTTCAACCACATCCCCTACCTTGAGCGAACCTGAAAGCAAGGTTCCGGTAACAATCGTGCCGAAGCCGGTTATTGAAAACAACCGGTCCACCGGCAGCCGGGGTGCTCCTGTGTCAGACCTGGTTTGGACCACTCCGGCCACCTGGTCGATTAGGCGCAGTAACTCCGGTATTCCCTGCCCGGTTAGAGCCGATACCGTGGCTACAGGAGTATTTTCCAAAACAGTGTCTTTCAGGAGTTCAGCTGTTTCTTCCCGTACCAGGTCCAGCCATTCTTGATCCACCAGGTCTGCTTTGGTGAGCACTACGACACCTTTTTTAACCTGAAGCAGTTCGATGATATCCAGGTGCTCCCTGGTCTGGGGCATAACTCCTTCGTCAGCGGCTATGACCAGGATAACGAGATCAAATCCTCCTGCACCGGCCAGCATATTTTTGATAAATTTTTCGTGCCCGGGAACATCCACAATGCCGGCCCTGCGTCCACTCGGCAGGGTTAGTGAGGCAAAACCCAGTTCTATGGAAATACCTCTTTCCTTTTCTTCTTTAAGCCGGTCGGTGTCGATTCCGGTTAACGCCCTGATCAGAGCGGTTTTACCGTGGTCTACGTGTCCGGCGGTGCCAATAATGAGGTGTTCCACAGCCGGCACCTCCTTTTTATCAAAAAAAAATCTGTCTAAAAATAAAATTGATGTTATTTCAGTACCTGCGCTAACGTTTGTGCCAACGGTTCAAATTCAACCCTGCTGATAGTGCGTACATCGAACAAAACTTTTTCTTCCTGAACTCTGGCCATTACCGCCGGTTCTCCCTGGCGCAGCGCGGCCTGCAGTTCAGCGGCGGATATTTCTCCGGGGATTATTGCTACCACAGCGGTCGGGAGAACGGCAGTCGGCATGGCGCCGCCACCAACCGCGGAATTACCGTTTTCCACGGATACTTCCGCCTGGTTTTTTAAAATACCGGCAAGGATTGCTGCCAGACCGGAAGCTTTTTCTTGAAGAGTTTCGATTGAAACAGTAAGCATTTTCAGGGTAGGTATTTCCCTGATTGCATGTTCCTGATCCAGGTACTCCCTCAAGGTTGCTTCGAGGGCCGCGACCGTCATTTTATCTATCCGGACCGCTCTGGTCAGGGGGTTCTTTTTCATCTTTTCGATATAACGACGCTTACCCACAATGATGCCGGCCTGGGTTCCGCCCAGTAGCTTGTCCCCACTGAAAGTGACTACATCAGGCCCGGATTTTACCACTTCCTGGACGGTCAGTTCCCAGGGCAACCCGTAAACACTCAAGTCGACCAGAGAACCGCTGCCCAGGTCGGACATGACCGGTAGTGAGAAGCTGTGACCAATTTCGACCAGTTCTGAAACCGTTGTTTCCCTGGTAAAACCTATGATGCGGTAGTTACTGGTGTGTACGTGGAGAAGCAGGGCGGTGTTTTCATTAACCGCTTTCCGGTAATCATCCGGGTAAGTCTTGTTGGTGGCACCTATTTCAACCAGGCGCGCCCCGCTTTGGAGCATTACCTCCGGAATGCGGAAAGAACCTCCTATTTCGACCAACTGGCCCCTGGAAACGATGACTTCCCTACCCCTGGCCATGGTACCGAGAGCCAGGAGCACTGCCGCAGCATTATTATTTACTACCAGTGCTGCCTCTGCACCCGTCAGCGTAGTAAGCAGCGGCTCAAGAGGATCATAACGGGAGCCTCTCTTACCGGTGTCAAGGTTAAGCTCCAGGTTGGAATAGCTTGCCGTTACTTCGCTTACCGCCTGTCTGGCGCGCTTGCTCAGGAGGGCCCGGCCCAGGTTGGTATGAAGCACAACGCCGGTGGCGTTTATTACGCGGCGTAGTTTGGGACGTACTGAACGGTGAACGGAATCAAGGGTTTTAACCGCAATTAAGTCCAGGAAAAAAGTCTTGTTTTTTTTCTTATTTTTTTCATACCCGTTTTGGGTTAATATATTTCTTCGTTCGCAAGACAGCATTTGCCGCACCGTGTCGACCACTAATTTACGCGGGTATGTAAAAAGCAGTTCCGCCACCCGGTCATTCCTGAGCACCTCGTCAACTGACGGCAGTAATCTCAAGATCTTTTCTTTTGTTTCGTGGTCCATAAAACCTCCCGGAAAAAACCAGCTTTATTATTAACTTAACTATCCTTAAAATTATATGGCAGCATGGTGTTAAATGCAAGTACCGATGTTTTTGGTGGTATAACTATATAATGATTGAGATTATTTATTTTTTATCATTTTTAGAATAAAGAACCTCCCCTAAAAGGGGATATTTTTGTTATATTAAAGATGTGAATTAATTTTTGTTTTCTACCGTTTTCAGTAATTTTAAATTTAGATAATTTTTACGTAACTCGAAACGGAGGTTTAACTGATGATCAATGAGGTGCGGGTGATTGGAAAAACGGGCATAACTGATGGTAAAGGAGAGGATATTTTATATGAGATCAACCACGCCCTCGGTATTAAAAGCGTGGAAAAAATAAAAACCGCTCGTGTCTTTCGTCTCGAAGGTATCAGTGAAGTCGATGCCGTACGTCTGGCGGAAAAACTTCTGGCAGAAAGCGTTTTTCAATCCTACACGGTGAACGGTCCGCTGATTGAGGATGCGGCCGTCGTCCTTGAGGTTGCTTATAAACCCGGTGTGATGAATCCGGAAGCAGCATCACTGATAAAGTCGGCGGCCGATCTGGGGATTACCGGGCTGGTTGCCGCCGACTCAAGCTGGGAATACGGTTTTTACGGTGATAAAATAACCGGTAAAGACATAAACAGGATCGTCAACAGCCTTTTGGTAAACGCCACCGTGGAGTATGTGGTTAGAAAAAGCCCGGAAACTTTAGTTATTAACGGTACACCCGGTTTAACTGAAATAATTCCCGTACGGCAAATGAATGATCATGAGCTGGATGAGTTGAGCCGGGACAAGCTTTTTTTGAATCTGGAAGAAATGAAGGTCATTCAGGATTATTTTAAGGGCATCCGGAGAGACCCCACTGACTGTGAAATAGAAACCATTGCCCAGACCTGGTCCGAACATTGCGGTCATAAAACCTTTAGAGCGAAGCTGATGGTAGACGGTAAAGAAAAAAAGCCTCTTTTGGAACGTTTAAAAGATGCCACCGAGGAATGTAAGAACCCTTTGGTGCTTTCGGCTTTCGAAGACAACTCCGGTGTGATGCAATTTTACGCGGGAATGGCCGTCTGCGGCAAGGTGGAGACCCATAACTCTCCTTCAGCCATTGAACCGTATGGAGGTGCCATGACCGGTAGCGGCGGTGTTTTCCGTGATATTGCAGGTACCGGACTGGGAGCGAAAGTATTGGCTTCCACTGACATATTTTGCTTTGCCCCGCCGGATACGGCAACTGAAGATATTCCGCCCGGGTGCTTACACCCCCATTATTTGTTAAGGAGAGTTGTGGCTGGGGTAAGAGATTACGGGAACCGGATGGGTATTCCTACTAATAACGGTTCAGTACATTTCAACCGGGATTTTCGCGCCAAGCCATCGGTGATAGTGGGTGCCTACGGCATTCTTCCGGCAGCGGTATGCCGAAAAGGAAGCCCTTCAGCCGGGGATAAAGTGGTTGCTCTTGGCGGCAGTACAGGACGGGACGGCATTCATGGCGCTACTTTTTCCAGCGGCGAAATGACCGACAGAACCATGGAAGTAAATTCCAGTGCCGTCCAGATTGGACACCCCATTGAAGAAAAACGCATGTTCGATGCCATTCTGGCCGCCAGGGACGAGGGGCTGATCCGGGCCATTACCGACTGTGGTGCCGGTGGATTTTCTTCCGCGGTAGGGGAAATGGGTTCGGAAACCGGCGCGCGCATTGCTTTGGACCGGGTGCCGTTGAAATACCCCGGACTTTCCCCGTGGGAGATTCTGCTTTCAGAAAGTCAGGAACGGATGGTTATGGCAGTCGCTCCGGAAAACGTGGAACGTCTCTTGGCCATCTGCCGTAATTATAATGTCGATGCAACCGTCCTTGGTGATTTTACCAGTGACCGTCGCTTTACCGCCACGTTTCAAAACCGTACGGTTTTGGACCTAGAGATGGATTTTTTGCACCATGGTTTGCCCCAGCGGGTGATGAAGGCTGCCTGGAACAAACCGGTATTCCAAGAGCCGGAATCGACAACCGCCGGTAACTGGACGGACCTGTTCTCCAGGGTGCTGGGGCACCTTAATGTATGCTCAAAAGAGCCCATCGTCAGACTTTACGACCACGGGGTTCAGGGTACCTGCGCCCTCCCGCCTTTCACCGGAATCAATGGACACGGACCAAACGATGCGGTGGTTTTGGCCCCGATCCGGGGTAGTTCTTACGGGATGGTTGTTTCCCACGGTTTAAACCCGGTGTTGAATGTGATCGACCCATATTACGGCAGCCTGTGGGCGGCAACGGAAGCGGTTTCCAATGCCGTGGCCTCCGGTGCCAATCCAAGAGAAATGGTTCTCATAGACAATTTTATCTGGCCTTTCCCGGACGAGGAACTGCTGGGAGCGCTGGACCTGGCGGTAGATGCCTGCGTGGACTTTGTGCGGGCAACGAGCATGCCTTTTATTTCCGGGAAAGACAGCCTGTCCAGTACTTACCGGGCGAAAGACGGAACTGTAATTAAAATCCCGCCCGTTCTCTGTGTTTCGGCATTCGGTCGTATCCCGGATGTATCCCGGACGGTTTCTACGGATTTTAAGGAAAAAGACAGCCTTATCGTCATGGTGGGATACCGGAACATCGTTGAAATGGCCGGTTCTGTGTATTACGATTTGTTGGGAGCCGTCGGTAACAATCTGCCTAAAATCAACCTGAACCGGTTGATGCAGGTTCTTGAAGCCGTTTACGGCGCTGTCAGTTCCGGTAAACTTCTGGCCTGCCACGATATCAGCGAAGGCGGCCTGGCCGCCGCTCTGTCCGAAATGTGTTTCGGAGGCGGCACGGGTGCCCGGGTCAGGATACCCGGCGGTGAGCAGACTGAGAACTTTCTTTTCAATGAAACTGCCGGGTGCTTTTTGGCGGAAATACCTTCCGGAACAGATCCTTTTAAAGTTTTCAGAGAAGTACCTGTTACAGTAATCGGGAAAACGACCGGCGAGAATTCTATCATGGTGGAAAAGTCAGGTAAGGTTCTCTGTAAACTTGATTTAAAGGTATTGAAAAAGTCATGGCAACAACCAATGAAGGAGGTATTCCATTAATGAAAAAGCCCCGTACCTGTGTGCTCCGGACAGACGGAATAAACTGCGACGAAGAGACTTTTTACGCCTTTGAAAAAGCCGGGGCGGAATGCCGCATGGTACACGTAAACCAGTTAAGAAGAGGCGAGGAAAGATTGTCGACTTACCAGATTCTGGCCCTGCCCGGCGGCTTTTCTTATGGAGATGATGTCCATTCAGGAAAGATCCTGGCGGTGGAACTGACGTCTTTTTTAAGGGAACAACTCTTAGAGTTTGTAAATGCCGGTAAACTGGTACTCGGTATATGTAACGGGTTTCAGGTACTGGTCCGAACCGGTTTGCTACCGTACCGGAACCTGGGTGAAATTAAAGCTGCACTGATATCTAACGACAGCGGTCATTTTGAATGCCGCTGGGTAAACCTGGTTGTCGAACGCAGTCACTGTGTTTTCACCCGGGGCATGGAGGGTGCTGTTATACACGCACAGGTGGCACACGGGGAAGGTAAGTTTTATACCGACCCTGCCACGATGCAGGAAATTGAAAACCGGGGACAGGTGGCGTTCCGCTATGCCGCTGCCGGCGGTATGCCTTCGATGGACTACCCTGACAACCCCAACGGATCATTAAACGCTGTCGCAGGGATTTGTGACTCCACCGGCCGCATCATGGGTATGATGCCTCACCCCGAGCGTTACGTTGAAAAAACCCAGCATCCGGATTGGCGTCGTATGCCGTGTGCTGACGCCGCACCGCACGGTTTGGTCATCTTCAAAAATGCGGTTGCATATATCCGGCAAACTTAAACCTAAAAAAAGGCCCTGACGGGTCTTTTTTTGTGCTTTCTATTAAATATATGCCTGTATTAAATATTAATCCCGGTTAAACAATATGTTTGCCGGGATAAAAATGGAGGAAGTATATTTTGTATAAATTATTTTTCAAATGCTTTGTCACTTTTTTGGTTTTTGTCTTTACAGGTTTGAACACGGGAATAAATGCGGAAGCTTCGATTCCTGAGAATCTCAGCATAATTGTTGATATGGACAAACTAACCCTGACCCTTTTTGACGGAGGCGAACCTGTCAGGCAGTACCCGGTGGCAATGGGCAGGTATGAGTCACCTACTCCCGTAGGAAATTGGGAAATTGTATCCAAAGACAGCAATCCACCGGCAGTAATGGGTACCCGCTGGATGGCCTTGAACATTCCTTACGGTTTCTACGGTATTCACGGTACAAATGCCCCGCACAGCATTGGCAGCTTTGCCAGCCACGGTTGTATCAGGATGTTTAATTCCGATGCCGAGGAGGTTTATTCCAGAATAAACGTGGGGACACCGGTAACCATTATCGGGACACCTTTCGGTGCGCCTGGCACTCCCCCTGCTCTCCTGAGGTATGGCAGTAAAGGACCTGACGTCCTGGAAGTACAGCGAGCACTGAAAAGGCTGGGTTATATCAAGTGGAAACCCGATGGCTTCTGGGGGGCCGGTACGGAAAAGGCGGTAAAAAGTTTTAGAAAAGATAACGGTCTGGAAGGACCGCCCGTTGTAGATAATGCAATATTTAAACTGCTTGGGTTCTGGTGATCTGGTTTATTCAAGACCCGGCTTCATTAATCGCTTGTTTCGCCCCAGACGTGCAACTTTACCCTTTCTTCAATCAGACCGCTTTTATAGGCATAATCATAAAAGGTGAGTAATGCCTTGCGGTGTTCTTCATTAAAATCATGCTTAATGATATTAAAATAATCCTCAATAACATGAACCGGCAAACCAGTCTTTTTCCGGGCCTTGGAAATAATGTTGTGAACTTCATTAAGCCCGATTTCCCTGGACTTCAGAAGGGTTTCATTAATCAACGCGACTTTTTCGGGGTTGTTTTCAACGTGTGTTTTCAGTACTGCCCAAACCGTGTAGATCATTCTTTCTCCGGTAAATTTTTTCCAGGCCTCTCCGAGGTCAGTGATTTGGTAGGGCCGGTCGGAATTAATTATCCGCTGGCGGGCCAGCATAGCATCGTCTCCGGTCAGGAGTGCGGCGTCGGCTCTTTCCATCATCTTGCTTAAATCCGGATCAGTGGTTTCAAATTGTACGTCGACATGGTAATAGTGGTCAAAAAGCACTTTTAATAATGCGACGGAAGTGGACGAAGATTCAGTGAGGCACACTTTTTTGCCTTCCAGTTCGGTCACCGGTATTTTACTGAACAATAATATACTGGACACCCGGCCGTCTGCGCTCATGGAAAGATCCGGGAGAATAAAACAACGGTTGAAATTCCGGGCATATTCTATGGTTGATATCGGCGCAGCTTCCAAATCGCCGTTTAAGAACATTCGGTTCAAGCGGGTAGGCGTTCCTTTTACCAGTTTCACTTCCAGGGGAATGACCCCTTCCTCCATGGCATGATAAACCGGCAGATAGTTAATATAGTCTACCTGTCCGAGGCGTATTAAGGACACTTGAAACCCTCCTCATATAATTATCCAGGGTGTCATTTTCCACTGGAATACCCCACCTAAAACTGTAAATATGACCTGGATTATTTCACTTTAAATCTTTATCCCGACATGTACTGCTACTATGCCGCCGGTCAGTTCATAATAGTGGGCGCCGGAAAGGCCGGTTTCAGTGAAAATATCCTTGATTTCCAACTGGTGGGGAAAAACTTTTAAAGAATTCGGCAACCAACTGTAAGGACCTTTAATGCCTGCTCCGAGCCTGCCCAATAAGGGTACCAGGCAGTTAAAATAAAAATAATAAAGTTGTTTGAATACCGGTGCGCTTGGTTTTGCCAACTCCAGGGAAAGAACTTTCCCTCCGAGTTTTACTACTCGCCGCATTTCAGATATGGTTTTTCTGATATCCGGTACATTACGCAAGGCAAACCCAATAGTGGCACAGTCAAATGTATTATCCGGAAAAGGTAGGTCCATTGCGTTTCCCTTGACTAAATTAATAATTCCTTCATAAGGGGTCTGTTTTATGTTTTCAACGGCTTTGGACAGCATATTTTCACAAAAGTCGAGGCCGACCACTTGCCCGTTCAAACCCACTTTCCTGGCTTGTTCCAGGGTCAGCATACCGGTCCCGCAACAAACGTCAAGTCCTTTGCCTCCCGGCTTAAGCCCGGAATGAACCACGGTAAATCTTCTCCAGTACTTATCCCGGTTAAAACTAAGGGTTGTGTTAAGCAGGTCATACCGGTGAGCAATAGCTGAAAAAACACTGTGTACAAATTTTTCCTTGTCGCTGTGACAATTGTTAAACTGCACTGAAAAAGACCTCCAAGAATAAACCCCTTATTACTTCAATGGTTCCTCTTTAAATATTTATTTAAATGACCATGCGTTGTACCGGCAGGCAATGGCCTGATTGTAGAAAACACACCAGCTTTTCTAGTATGTTTCTTTCCGGCCGGTCAGGAAACATTGACACATTGGATAATGCTTCATTTAAGTAAGGGGCCGCTGCCTTCATAGCAATTCCTTGTTCCAACAGACCATAAGCCATTCCCAGGTTATGTCCGAAGCGCATAAATAAATTCTGCTGTTGATCCGTAGCTCCGCCAAGACGAGCAGTTAAAAAACAACAACCGGCAAAAAGAGGTGCCGTTTCTTTTTTTACTAACTCAAGTAAATCCTGGTGAGGCAGGCTTTTTACGTTTTTAGTTTTCCTTAAAATACTTCCTTCGTGAATTTGGCAAATGATTTTCGCCAGAGGATGGAGAATGTGATTAATTCCGGCATTACTGGTAAAATAGAAAAACTTACTGTAAAGGTAATCCCCGATTAGTACCGGAAATTGAGAGCCTTCCCTGGGATCGGCATCTTCACGAAGATAATCCGAATCAATTTCAGAGACCCCTTTTTGGACCTTTGCGGCTAGGTAGATAAATTGAAAGATACCGGCAAGCACGATGGTCTTATGCGGGTCATAGCCGAAAATCCGGGAAGATAATATTACCAGGGCAGGTCTGATATTCTTGTCAGCAGAAGATAATTCCAGGTGGGCAAAAGTTGCCAAGTGTCCCGCCTTAATAATAAGGTGGTTATTTATTAATTTTTGTATGGATTGGAGTTCTTTCTCAACCGGTTTTAATATGTCGTATAACATAAAGTGAGGCTCTCCCCCTTTACTAGTATTTTATATATTCGGTATTGCCTCACGTTTTCCTTCCAGGTCGAAATTTTAATGTTTATGTTCAGGTTATTGGCTTTAAAAATCAGTGAGCCCTGCAATTCACTTCATTGCAAGGCTCACTAACCTTTCTTTATCCGGGTACTAATAAATATCCCTCCTACAGATTTGCGGCTTCCCTGAGAAAGCCTTCGGATACCATCCCTCGTTTCATCTCTTTTGCCGTTATTTGTTTGGCATAAAAGTGGTCGGTCAAATAGTTGCATGCATCCCATGGATTTACTCTGTCACCGCAGGTAAACACGTCTACTGCAGCATAACCCAGTTCCGGCCAAGTATGGATAGCAAGGTGTGATTCTGAAATAACCACCACACCGCTTACCCCTTGTGGACTGAATTTGTGGAATACACATTCCCTGACTTCGGCACCGGCTTCTAGAGCAGCGTTAACCATGATTTCTTCTACTTTTTTGATGTTATTAAGAATATTAAAGTCGCACCCACAAATTTCAGCCAATACATGGCGGCCCAAATGATTCATTTATCTGCCTCCTTTATGGGACAATATTTTTGGAATCAACAAATCTCTTGTAAATGCAAGGATTGGTTAATTCCAACTAAAATAAATTTTAGCATATAATATTATCTTGTCAACAAAATTTTATATTTAGGAACCATAATCTCGCGGTATATTTCTTTTAGCGGCAGTAGATAAATATTGATTGGCCATACTCTGTATAGCGCTGTTTCTCATAGTAGTTTAGATTTAATTCTTTAATAATATACGGATTAAAGGGATGAAACGTTCTCCGGGGCCAGGTAAAATAGTGTTCTTGTTCAAGAGCAACTGACCCCGGTTTGCATCATTAATCTACTCTTCAGAAATAGCGCTGGTAGGGCAATTATCCACAGCTTCACGGGCCGATTCTTCAAGTTCGGGCGGCACTTCTTCGACCAGGCTGCAGGCTTTTTCATCCTCATTCCAGTCAAAGACGTCCGGACAGGTATCAACACACATACCACAACTGATGCAAAGTTCTTGATCTACTTCTACTCGCAAATTTCATACCTCCTGAAATTAAAAAGTAGTAATAGTCTGGCTAAAAAACCGAGAAATATGTAATTTATTTGACATGTTTTTCATTTTTATGAAGGAGAACCGGCGGATAAGAACGAACCTCTATAGGCACGGGTAGAGAGGTGAGCATAATGTTTGACATAAAGGCCCTTGACCGCATTATAAAAGAAACGTTGGAGGCTATAGAACGAAGTAAAATACAAATTTATAATATTGCTGAAAACTCGCGTCTGGAAATGTCCAGGGTAAAAAAGGAATTAAAAGAGGTCAAGAGTGAAGTTGCCGACGTCATTAGGAAAGTCGACGAACTGACCGCCAAAGAAAAAAAATCGCGAATAAATCTGGTGGAAGTAAGTAAAGATTTTGACCGGTATTCCGAAAAGGATATTAAACAAGCTTACGACGACGCCTATAACATACAGGTTGAGTTAATTAAGCTGCAGGAAAGTGAAAAGCTTTTACGTTACCGGAGAAACCATCTTGAAGTAAGCCTGCGGCGTCTTGAAAGTACGGTCTATCGGGCTGAGAAACTTATTTCCCAGATGGGCATTGTTTTTAATTTTCTAAGCGGAGAACTGCAGAACTTTAATTCAAAGATTGGTGAAATACAAGAAGCCCAACAAATGGCTGTCGGTATAATCAGGGCGCAGGAAGAAGAACGTAAAAGAGTAGCCCGGGAAATACACGACGGACCCGCCCAGTCAATGGCCAACATAGTGATGAGGGCGGAATATTGTTTAAAGCTTTTAGACCTGGATCCTGAAAAAGTGCGTGAAGAACTGGTTTCTCTTCAGAACCTGGTCCGGATGAGTTTGCTGGACGTGCGCAAGATAATCTTTGACTTGCGGCCGATGGTGCTGGACGACCTTGGGCTGGCCCCCGCCATAAAAAAATACCTGTCAGATTACAAGGAGCAATACGGCCTTCATGTAGATTTTCTTTTTTTCGGCGAACAACGGCGTCTCGACAGTGCCATAGAAATAGCACTTTTCAGGATTGTTCAGGAGACGATAACCAATGTCAGAAAACATGCTAAAGCTAAAAGGGCAATAGTAAAAATCGAACAGCTGAATGAAAAGGTAAATATTCATATGAAAGATGACGGTACGGGGTTTAACCTGGATGAAATCATGACCGACACAAACCATAAAGGATATGGTTTGGTCGGTATGCGGGAAAGAGTGCAACTGCTCAAAGGTGAAATGAATATAATTACCGCTCCGGGACAGGGTGCTGCGATTAATATTTCGGTTCCTTTAAAAGTTGAAAATTCGGTTATGGGAGGTTGAATATTGGAAAAGATTAGGGTTTTAATTGTTGATGACCACCCCCTGGTACGAGAGGGGCTTGTTAAAATATTATCCACCGATGATAGCATTGAAGTCGCCGGTACCGCCGAAAACGGTGAGCAGGCAGTAAAGATGGCTCTGGAAATAAAACCGGATATAATACTTATGGATATAAATCTCCCCGTTTTGAACGGGATTGAAGCTACGAGAATCATTAAAAGTCATTTGCATGAAACCGGAATTATTGCACTGACCATTCACGATCAGGAAGAATACCTTTTTGAGTTGATTAAAGCGGGTATATCCGGTTACTTATTGAAGGATACCAGTCCCGACCTGCTGATTAAAACTGTTTTAGGGGTTTTCAGGGGCGAGTCCTTTATTTCACCGTCTTTAACCGCTAAAATGATGGCTGAATTTAATCGTCTTACTTCTATTACTACCCGTAATGCAAACCCGCAAGGGTTGACCAGAAGAGAGGTTGATGTGCTCCGCCTGCTGGCTCTGGGGAACAATAACCGTACTATTGCCCAAGAATTATTTATCAGCGAGAAGACGGTTAAGAATCACCTGACCAATATATTCCAGAAACTTGGGGTGGGAGACCGTACCCAGGCGGCAATTCATGCGGTTAAAAATAAAATAGTGGAGTTATAAAAGAAATCCGTAACCTAAATGGTTACGGATTATGTGTACGAAAACGGCTTTTGTTTTAAAGCCGTTTTTTTTTAAAACTTTACAGTCCTAAGAAGTCCTATAAAAAAGGAACTTTTACAAATAAATATTGGGTATCAAGCCACTGGTAAAACCGGGACTTCCGGAAACGACAAAATAATACGTCCGGCTCATGTAAATAAGTTTATTTGACATTATGATCAATATGAAGATCACCCTGAAAGGTGGTTGATAAATGACAAAACATTTGGAGACATTTTTGCAAGAGGAATCAGGGCAGGGCTTGGCGGAATACGGCTTGATTTTCGCGTTTGTGGCATTAGCAGTAATCTTTGCGCTGAGTAATTTGGGAAACGCAATAAATGGATTTTATCAAGTGGTTGCCGGCTTATTCTAGTTTATTAATTTTAAAAAAATTGTCAGGAGGGAAATTTCAATGTTAAACCTGTTTAAAAAGTTTTGGTCTGAAGAGTCAGGGCAGGGTATGGCGGAATACGGTTTAATCCTCGCCCTGATCGCCGTTGTGGTAATTGGCGCGCTTACAGCGATAGGTACCGGTATCCTAAATAATTTTAATGGCGTAGCAAATGCCCTGGGTGGAAGTACCACTTCTCCATAAATCCTTGTATTTATTTTTAGTTGAGGACTTAAATTCCGGGCCCTACTTGAGGAAACTTGAGTAGGGCCCGTCTGTAGGGAGTAACAAAATGTTTATCGATGTGATCGTATTTCTGGTAACCGGGGTCTGTCTTTATACTGATTTGACCAGGAGGAAATTATATAACTTGGTCCTTTTCCCTGCCGTTTTCCTGGGCGCGGGTTACCACACCTGCACTAACGGAATTAACGGAGGGTGCTTCAGCCTGCAGGGTTTGGCTGCCGGTTTGGCTCTGTTGCTTATTCCTTACTGTGCCGGTGGAGTCGGAGCCGGAGACGCAAAATTTTTGGGGGCCATCGGCGCTTTAAAAGGTCCGGTGTTTATTTTTTATGCCTTCCTTGCCGGAGCTATCGCTGGAGGATTGATCACATTATTATACCTGCTTAAAAACAGAAGTTTGACCCGGGTATTAATTAAAATTATTAGTCCGTTTTTTGTGAAAGCCGGTTTTTCCGGGCGATTCTTTAACCATTGCGAGGACGGAGACAAAAGCAGTTCTATTCCCTACGGTGCTGCCATTACCGTCGGTATCATAACCGCTTACTTTGTGAGGTGATGTTTTTGCACCTGATCAAAAAAATCATGAAAGAAAAGCGGGGACAGGCACTTGTTGAACTGGCACTGGTTCTGCCGCTGATAATCTTGCTGGTGATGGGAACCATGGAGTTCGGCAGGATTCTTCACTCGTACTTGCTGATTACCAATGCTGCAAGAGAGGGTGCCCGTGCCGGTGTTACCGGGGCGGATGATGCGGCAATCATAATAAAAACAAAAGATGCTGCGGAATCTCTAGGTTTGACCGATGCACAGATTAATATAACCCCTGCACAAAGTTCCCGCACCAGGGGGATTCCGTTGACCGTACAGGTTGATTGCGCGGTCGAACTGATTACTCCGGTAATGGATACAGTTCTCCCCGACCCCTTTCCACTATCCGCATCGACCACCATGCGGATAGAGTAAAGGAGGCTTGCGCTATGAAAAATATTAAAAAAATAACGCGTTGTTTGTTAAGGGAACAAAAAGGTTTTGCCCTGATCCTGGTTTCTGCCGGGATGGCGGTGCTTCTGGGGTTTGTTGCCCTGGTAACCGATATCGGAGTACTGGCCCTTAACAAACAAAAACTTGCCAACGCTTTGGACGCTGCAGCACTGGCAGGTGCGCAGGAACTGCCGGTAAGTCCCGTCCAAGCGCGAGCTGTCGCAGTGAACTACGCCCTGTTGAACGGTTGCAGTCCCGCTCCCCCACTGGTATCGGCATATAATGGCCGGCAAAATTCAAAGATTACTGTTTCGGCAACCAAAGAAGTAAATTTTACATTTGCCGGAATACTCGGTATTGAATCCGGAACCGTCAGTGCCCGTTCATCAGCTGCGATATGCGGCTTAACCTCATATCAGGGTGCAGCGCCTCTGGCCGTACCCAACCAGTCTTTTGATTTCAATACCTTATACAAGCTTAAGCAGGGATCCAATGATCCCGATGGTTCTCCGCTGGGCCCGGGTACCTACGGCGCTCTCTCCCTGGGTGGAACCGGTGCAGACATTTACGAAGAAAATTTAAGGTATGGTTATGACAGCATACTCAACGTGGGCGATCAGATTGATACTGAAACGGGTAACATATCCAATCCCACCAGGCGGGCAATAAATTACCGCATCGGGCTTTGTAATCATTCGCCTCAATGCACCCCTCTCAACTATAATCCCGGATGTCCCAGGATATTGATTATACCGGTTTATGAACCCAGTATCATTAACGACGGGCAAATAAAAACAATCAGGATTGTCGGCTTTGCCGCTTTCCTGGTAGATACCGTGGTGCCGGGCCAGGGTAACGAAAATGAAATATATGGTTACTTTATAAAGATGGTCGTTGAGGGGGATTCATCTTCCAACCAGGTTGATTATGGGCTCAAGGGAGTCAAGTTAATTGAATAAGAGGTGGACGGCATGAAAAACAAGTTAATCCTGATACTGGCAGTAATAGCGGGTCTGGCCGCTGCCGGAGGGGTGTTCCTGTATCTGGAAAAATTGAAGCAGACATACGAAATCAGCGGTGATTTTATCAAGGTGGTGACTGCAAGTCAGCGTATCCCTGCTAAAACCAGAATTACAGCGCAAATGGTCGAACTAAAAGATATCCCTTCAAAATACATCAATAATCGCGCTGCGGTAGATACCAAAGAGGTAATAGGTAAAATCGCCAAACTCGATATCTTGTCCGGTGAACAGGTGCTTCGGGACCGGGTGGCTGGAGATAAAGATGCCTTTGGTGACTTGTCTTTTATGCTGCAGCAGGGCAAGCGGGCCGTAACCATCCCGGTTAACGAGGTTTCAGGCCTTGCCGGTCTGGTCCGGCCGGGTGACCGGGTGGATGTCCTGGGAACTTTTGATCTGCAGGGTGCGGTGGGATATGAAAAATATAGTATAACCACGCTGTTAATTCAAGATGTGGATGTTCTTTCTGTCGATCAATCAACCATCCCGTCCTCAGGAAGTAATCAGCAGCAAAAAGATCCGGTTCCTGCGCGTACGATTACCCTTTCGGTTACTCCCGAACAGGCTCAACCTCTGGTTCTTTGTTCTGAGAAAGGATCGATCCGTTTGATTCTCCGCCCGGCAGCCGACCGGGAACCCGTCACACTTCCGTCAATCAAGATGGACCAATTGGTTCATTAAAAGGAGGTAACAGTATGAGCCGGACTACTGTCCTGGTTGTCGACGATATTGCCAGTACCCGGGAAGATATAAAACGCCTGCTTTATTTCGAGGGGGATATTTCAATCGTGGGTGAAGCGTCAAACGGTGAAGAGGCAATCCGTATGGCGGAAGACTTGAAACCGGATGTGGTATTAATGGACATCAATTTGCCGGGTATTGACGGAATAGCGGCATCGGAATTAATAGCCAACCAGACACCTGACACTGCGATTGTAATTATATCTATTCAGGGAGAGCCTGAATATCTAAGAAAGGCCATGGCAGCGGGAGCCAGGGATTATTTGGTAAAGCCTTTCAGTTGCAACGATCTTGCTGAAACCATTCGCCGGGTAAATAATATTTACCGGATGCGGCCTGCGCGTACCGGAATGCAGCCGGCCGGCGAAAATCAACCGGACCGGGTTAACCCGGCAGGCAAAATAATGGTGATATTTTCAAGTAAAGGCGGTACCGGTAAAACCACTCTTTCCTGCAATCTGGCCGTATGTCTTGCCCAAACCGGAAAAAACGTATCTCTGGTCGATCTCAGCCTGCAAGGCGGTGATGTAGCAGTGATGCTGAATCTTGCGCCCAAGGCGACAATAGCCGAACTTGTCCAGGAGGAGGACCTTCTCGAATACTCCCTGGTAAACACTTACCTGGCACCGCATATGTCAGGTTTGAAGGTCCTCCCTGCCCCACTGCGGCCGGAAAAGGCCGAGGTCGTGAAGGCAGGCCATATCGAGGAGATCCTGACCCAGTTAAAAAGCAATTACGATTTTGTTGTTGTCGACACCTACCCGCTTTTTAACGATCTGAACCTGAGTGCCCTGGAAATGGCCGATGAGGTTCTTTTGACCTTTACCAGGGACCTGCCGTCGGTTAAACATGCCAAGATCGATCTGGATATCATGGAAAATCTTAACCTGTCTCAAAAGGTAAAGTTAATTTTAAACCGGTCCACCCAGGACTACGGGATTAAAATTTCCGACCTGGAAAAAAGCTTAAATGCTTCTCCGTCAGTTATTTTGCCTAACGATGAAAAAACAGTCCTTTCTTCAATTAATAAGGGGCATCCGTTTGTTTTGACCCATACAAACAGCAGGATTGCCCAAAACATAAAAGATTTTGCAGCTAAGATGGAACTGCCTGTTACGAGCAACGCTCTTGAGGCTGTAGGCGCCAAGAAGTCGCTCATTGGCAGGATCTTTAGTCTTTAAAGGAGTGAAGCTTAGATGTCTCTTCTGGAAAGGTTGGAAAGGCAAAAAGCCATTAAACAGGAAAACAAAAATATTCCGTTAAAAAACCAACCTTGCTTTAAGAAAGACCCTTATGAAAAGTTAAAAAACGATATTCATAAAAAAATTATTGATGAGTTGAAAGAATTAAATGCAAGTGACCAAAATACGCCTGAAGGAATGGCACATAAAATTGAAAATATGGTTCTGGAAATTCTTGAGCAGGAAGAGGAACAAATTCCCCGATTGGATCGTTTGCGTATAGCAAGAGAAGTTTCCGATGATGCCGCAGCTTTCGGTCCCATTACCCCTTTATTAAAGGATAATGAAATAACCGAAGTGATGGTAAACGGTCCGGACAAGGTTTATATAGAGAAGAACGGTAAAATTCAACTGGCGGAAGTATTTTTTCGTGATCACAATCATATTATGCACATAATTGACCGGATCGTGGCCCCGCTGGGACGGCGCATAGATGAAAGTATGCCGATGGTTGATGCCCGCTTGCCGGACGGTTCCAGGGTAAACGCCATCATTCCCCCTCTGGCCTTAAACGGCCCCTCGATTACCATCAGGAAGTTTTTTAAGGATCCGCTGACAATTGATGATTTAATTGATTTAGGAACCTTAACCCCACAAATTTCCAGGTTTCTGGAGGCCTGTGTGAAGGCGAGGTTGAACATAGTGGTTTCGGGGGGGACGGGTAGCGGCAAAACTACTATGCTTAATATTCTCTCGTCATTCATATCCGGGGATGAAAGGATAATTACCATCGAGGATGCTGCTGAACTCCAGTTAAGGCAGGAACACGTAATTACTCTTGAAAGCCGCCCGCCTAATATTGAAGGGAAAGGTGTCATTACCATCCGGGACCTGGTAAGGAATGCCTTGCGCATGAGGCCCGACAGGATCGTGGTGGGAGAGGTCCGCAGCGGGGAAGCTCTTGATATGCTCCAGGCAATGAATACCGGTCATGACGGTTCGATTACCACCGGTCACGCTAATTCACCCCGCGATATGCTTTCACGCCTGGAAACCATGGTGTTAATGGCGGGCATGGAATTGCCGGTAAAAGCCATCAGGGAACAAATTTCCTCCGCTGTCGATATGATTATTCACCAAAGCCGCATGAGAGACGGTTCCAGGAAAATTACCCATATTACTGAAGTGCAGGGTATGGAAGGAGATATGATTATCCTACAGGATATCTACATTTATAAGCAGGAGAAAATAGACCGGGAAGGCATAATCAAAGGGAAATTTATCGCTACCGGAATAAGGCCCAAATTTCTTGGGGACCTTGAAACCTACGGTATAACGCTGCCCTGTGAAATCTTCGATCCTTCAATTTTATAAAGCTTTGAACGACAAAATATGGAGGTTTTAAAATTGACCCCTTCTACTATAGCGGTACTGGCTTTTCTTACAGTAATCCTTTTCAGCCTGGGTGTTATGCAATTAAAGGCCGGTGAACAGGAAGCAGTGGCCAAAAGAATGAACCAGGTTTTCGGCAAAAATAAGCACGGTTGGTTCAGAAAGGATAAAAAAAACAATATCAAGGCGGGCCGAAGAATATTAATCCTGGCAGGCAGGCTTTTTACCGCCAGAAAAATCACAGAAAAAGTTGACGCAGATTTGGCCAGAGCGGATATTCCCTTGAAAGGTGAAGAATTCCTCGGCTTAATACTTATTCTGTCCCTGACCGGCGGCTTAACCTTAACTGTTATTACCGGCAGACCGGTTGCCGGCATTATTGCGGCCATACTTGGAAGTTACCTGCCCTATTTCAGTTTGAGAACGGCGAAAACAAAAAGATTGTCCAAGTTTAACGGTCAGATCGGTGATGCCCTGGTAATTATGGCAAATTCCCTTCGCTCCGGGTTCAGTTTTCTTCAGGCCCTGGATATGGTGTGCAAAGAAATGCCGGATCCGCTCGCCAGGGAATTTGGCATTGCACTTCAGGAAATGAATTGGGGCACTTTTACCGAAGAAGCATTGCAGAACATGACTTTCCGGGTAAAGAGTGAAGATCTTGAACTAGTTGTAACTGCGGTGCTGATCCAAAGGCAGGTGGGCGGCAACCTTTCAGAAGTGCTGGATAATATTGCTAACACTATCAGGGAGAGGGTGCGCATCAAAGGGGAGATTAACACGCTTACCGCCCAGGGCAAAATATCAGGCCTGATAATAGGTCTCCTTCCGGTCCTGATTACCATGGTATTATACGTGCTTAACCCCGGATACATAAAACTTCTTTTCACCAGTAAAGCCGGCTTGGCCATGGTTTTTACAGCAGTTCTGTCACAAATTCTGGGGCTGGCGCTAATAAAGAAAATTGTTCAAATACCGGTTTAGGAGGGGTTGTTTTTGCCGGAACTTATTGCTGTATTTACTTTCATCGGAACCTTCCTCTTAATCCTTTTATTATATAATTTTATATTTAAAGAACGCCGGCGGTTGGAAAGAAGGGTTGTTGAAATAGTCGGCAGGCGTACGCCTACAGTGCGGGAGCAAGAGTTAAAAACCCCTCTTTTTAAAAGAGCCGTCAGGCCGCTCCTGGCCAAAATGTCTCATTTAATTTCTAAAGTGTTGCCGGCCGAAAAGGAAGCCGAACTTGCCAAAAAGATTACCGGTGCGGGTGCCGGTCATAAGATTGCTCCCAGAGAACTGCTTGTATTTAAATACCTGGCCGCCGCGGGAATTGCCGCCTGCCTTTTTATATCGGGTGAAATTGGCGGTAAAGGGACTGTACAGGCAATTTTAATCGGATTTGCAGGTATCGGGTTGGGATGGTTTTTGCCGGATTTATATATTAATAGAAAGGGGTCTGTCCGTAAACAAGAAATCGAAAAAAGTCTTCCGGATATCCTGGATCTGCTCACGGTGAGCGTAGAAGCGGGCCTAGGTTTTGACGGGGCATTGATGAAGGTGGTAGAAAAAACCAGAGGAGTGCTTTCCGAGGAGTTTTTTATCGTACTGCAGGAAATAAAAATGGGAAAATCAAGAGTTGAAGCGTTGCGAGATATGTCCAGGCGTACGGGTGTAGATGACCTTTCCACTTTTACCGGGTCGGTGATCCTGGCTGACCGGTTAGGAATCAGCATCGGAAACATCCTGCGCCTTCAGTCCGGGCAGATCCGCCAGAAGCGCCGTCAAAAAGCTGAGGAAACGGCCATGAAAGCTCCCGTAAAAATACTTATACCCATAGTCTTATTTATTTTTCCGGCACTCTTTGTGGTGTTATTGGGGCCGGCAGCGATTCAGATCACCAAATATTTTTTAAATTAGCATTTAAACAAATAAGCCGGGAGGTTATGATGCGTTTAGTTAATTTATCCAACCAAACAGTGCTCGCTGACAAAATTGAACTGGCGGACAGCTTTTTCAAACGGTTAAACGGTCTGATTGGCCGGCCTGGTTTGAATAAAGGTGAGGCCTTAATCCTTTTTCCCTGTAATGCCGTACATACTTTTTTTATGAGATTTTCCATAGACGTTATTTTCCTTGATCAAGAAGCGGTAGTTCTGGAAGTTGTAGAAAACTTAAAGCCTTACAAGTTCAGTCCGATAATCATGAAAACAAAATTTGTAGTAGAACTGTCGGCCGGTCACATTGCAACTACCGATACAGTGAAAGGACACCGGCTGCAAATTAGCACTACGGAGGTGGGTTATGAAAATTAAAGGAAAAAATAAGCTCAGAGGTCCTGGATTAAGGTTTTCAGTTGCTACCAAAATAGCCATAGCTTTTAGCCTGTTGATTTCATTTTTAGTGACTGCGGTAGGAACGTCAGTGGTTGTACGTGACCGGAACCTTTTAAAAAATGAATACCAGGAGAAAGGCTGGAACATTATTCACACTGCCTTACAGTTTAACAGCGGGTACCTCCAAAACGGCAACCTTGAATTTATGAACAACCTGGTTGAAAAAATAGGAGCGTACGAAAATATAAGTTACGTGATGATTCTTGACCCGGACGGAAAAATTCTGGCTCATACCTATGATAATTTGGTGGGTATGGAATTAAACGATGAAGAAACCAAAAGTATTATTTCCACAGGAAATGAAATGGTTAGAGTACGTCACGATGAACAGGAGAACCCGGCCGTAATGGATTTTTACGCGCCGGTAAACCTCGGAACCAACTCCGGGGGATACTTCCGGTTAGGCCTTGACTTGTCTGGGTTAAACCGTCATGCGCGTGAAAATATGATTAATATTTTCGTTATCTGCCTGCCGGCGGTCCTGGCAGGTATTTTCCTGGCGGCCCTGATTAGTAAAAGGCTAATGCAAAAACCGTTGCTTGACCTGGCTGCCGCTACGGAAAAACTGGCTATAGGAGATTTTTCCTGCAAAGTACCCGTTAGAAACCGCGACGAACTGGGAGAACTGGCCCAAGCTTTCAACACCATGATCGTACACCTGTCGAACCTGATCCAGTCAGTAAAATCCAGTGCCGTGGATATTAATAAATCCGCGGAACAAATTCTGGGAAAACTTCATGTGTCGGGAGAAACCAACGACAGGTTGTCCCGGACATTTGACGGTTTAAAACAGGATACGACGGAGCAGGTGGATATTTTAAAACAATCGGTGGCATTATCGGAACAGCTTTCCGACCAGTCCCAAAATGCTATGGATGCCATCCTGCAGATCCTCAACGAGGTTAATCAAACTATCCAAAAAGGAGAAAGCGGAATTAACGCCATATCAAAAATCGCTCTAAACCTGGAGACATCGTATCAATCACCTGAAACAATGCTGGCTCCACTCGGGCAACTAGAAATGATGGTAGAAAAATTTACCAAGGATATAGAACATTTTTCCACCCTGGTTGAAAAAAGCAAATCCTGTACGGTTCAGGCAGCACTGGAAGCCGCTCGGTCCGGCGATAAAAAACTTGCCCGGATGGCGGAAGACCTGAGCCGTGTTTCCGAAGAATCTTCCCTACGGATCAAAGAAATTTCCGGAGAACTGACAAATATAAAAAGTATTTGGCATGATGTTTCGGTGGACCTGGAAAAGCATTTAGCTCAGCTGGTAAACGGAAGGGATGCCGTTAAAGAGGTCAGGGATTCTCTTGAAGAGATACTGGCCTCCCTGAAGCAGGGCAAGGAAATTATCGAAGAAATGGCGTCCGGCGTACAGCGGCAATCTGGCGGCATTGAAGAAATCAGACAAAGTCAGGCAAGTATTATGAGCGACCTTCTTATATCCATAAATAAAAGTACGGGAGCCGGTAACGACACTAAACAGCAGACGGAAAGCCTGCATGATATAGATTCCCTGGCTAAAAAACTGATGCGCATGGTTGACCGGTTAAATGTTTTATCCATGCAATTTAAGATTTAATTTCTTTTGGCGATATAACAGCAAAGAAAGTCATGACCGCCCGTAAAA
>DFAQ01000065.1 GCA_002365865.1 Pelotomaculum sp. UBA3102 | reverse complement strand
AGAAAACAACGGACGAACCCACATCGTAATCTTTTTTAAAAATTCATCTCCGTAGAATATGGAATAATATGGGTTCATGAATTCGCCGCCCATTTTATCACCCCGGCTTGCGCCGGGGCTATAGTTATGATAGAATATTTTTTGGTGTATATTACACACGTTACTGGATTTTTGCAGGGGTGCCCGCATGGGTCCTGTTTTGAGATGAAAGTAACGGAGGGTTAAAACCAAAGGGGGAGGAGGTGTGAAAGAGTGGCGGTTATTTCTATGAAACAATTGTTGGAAGCAGGGGTTCACTTCGGTCATCAGACTCGCCGCTGGAATCCTAAAATGGCCCCCTATATATTTACGGACAGAAATGGTATTTATATCGTAGATTTGCAGAAAACTGTAAGAATGGTTGAAGTAGCCTATAATTTTGTAAAAAAGCTTTCTGCTGAAGGGAATACAATACTTTTTGTCGGCACCAAGAAACAGGCCCAGGAGTCGGTAAGAGAAGAGGCCGAGCGTTGTGGTATGTATTATGTGAATCAGCGCTGGCTGGGCGGTATGCTTACTAATTTTCAGACGATCAGAAAAAGGATCGACCGGCTTCATGAGCTGGAGAAAATGGAGCTAAGCGGTGCCATGGAAGTTTTGCCGAAAAAAGAAGTTGCCGAGTTGATGCATGAAAAAGAAAGACTGCAAAAGTTTTTAGGCGGTATAAAAGACATGCGGCGCCTGCCGGGGGCATTGTATGTAATTGACCCCCGGAAAGAGCGTATTGCTGTGGCTGAAGCACGCAAGCTGGGAATCCCTATCGTAGCCATTGTGGATACAAACTGTGATCCTGATGAAATAGACTATATTATACCGGGTAACGATGACGCCATCAGAGCGGTACGCCTGTTGACCGGAAAAATGGCCGATGCCGTTCTTGAAGGTAAACAGGGCGAACAAGTTGCGGAATAACGGTAATTACAGGTAGGGGTTTGTTTTAATGAGTGACCCCTGCCTTTTTTCTGCCCTATTAGGCATTGGGTGATGGATGATTGCTTTTTGTAGATGCTGGTTATAATAATATTTACGGGAAAATAATGGTTTAAAAAGGGGATGTGACTTTTATGACTGTATCGGCAAGCTTAGTGAAGGAACTCCGTGAACGAACCGGGGCCGGAATGATGGACTGTAAAAAAGCGCTTACAGAAACCGGCGGAGATCTTGAGAAGGCATCCGAATACCTGAGGGAAAAAGGCCTTGCTGCAGCAGCTAAAAAAGCAGGCAGGATAGTTGCAGAGGGTCGGGTCGAAGCGTATATCCACGGTGCCGGGAGAATCGGGGTTCTGGTTGAAGTAAATTGTGAAACTGACTTTGTAGCCAAAACAGACGAGTTTAAGAATTTTACCAGAGATATTGCCATGCAGATTGCAGCTTCAAAGCCGGAGTTTGTAAGGCGGGAAGATATGCCTGCTGATTTTGTCGCCAAGGAAAGAGAGATCCTACGTGCTCAGGCGCTTAATGAGGGGAAGCCGGAAAAAATAGTAGAAAAAATGGTTGACGGGCGGCTTGAAAAGTATTACAAAGAAGTGTGCTTGTTGGAGCAACCTTTTATTAAAGATCCGGACATTACCGTAGGGCAGCTTTTAACGGGAAAAATATCTAAAATAGGTGAAAATATAACTGTCAGGCGTTTTACACGTTATGAAATGGGTGAAGGTATCTCAAAAAAAACAAGCGGACTTGGCAGTTGAAGTTGAAGCAGTTACTCAAAAAGCAAGCAAATAAAAATTTTTAAAAGGATTTCAGGTGAACATGTAGAATAAATGTTGGAAAGACTGGAGGTTATTAGCCTGGACATGGCTGCTCCAAAGTACAGACGTGTAGTTTTGAAGTTAAGCGGGGAGGCTCTTGCCGGTTCCTTGGGGTACGGTATCAATCCTGATGTGGTAAATACGGTTGCAAGACAAATAAAAGAAGTGGTAGCGGATAAGGTTCAGTTGGCTGTAGTAGTCGGTGGAGGTAATATATGGCGTGGAGTAGCCGGAAGTGCTAAGGGAATGGACAGGGCTACGGCGGATTATATGGGTATGCTGGCTACTGTCATTAATTCTTTGGCCCTTCAGGATGCTTTAGAAAAACATGAAATTGACACCCGTACTTTAACTGCTATTGAAATGAGGGAAGTAGCTGAACTTTATATCAGGCGGCGTGCAATAAGGCACCTGGAAAAAGGAAGGGTGGTTATTTTTGCCGCCGGTACAGGTAATCCCTATTTTTCAACGGATACTACCGCATCTTTAAGAGCGGCGGAAATTGAAGCAGAAGTTATATTAATGGCCAAGCGGGTAGACGGTGTATATGATTCGGACCCGCTTAAGAACCCGAATGCGGTTAAGTTTAAAGAACTAACCTATATTGATATGTTAAACCGGGGTTTGGGTGTCATGGATGCTACTGCGGCTTCCTTATGTATGGATAATAAAATACCCTTAATTGTTTTTAATCTAAACCGGGAAGGTAATATAAAAAGAGCGGTTCTCGGTGAGAAAATAGGTACTTATGTATATGCAGGAGGTGAATTTAATGCTGAAGGGAAAAATTAAAGAAGCCGAATCAAATATGAAAAAAACTATTGATATTATCAAGAAGGAGTTGGCATCAATGCGTGCCGGCCGGGCGACCCCTGCTCTCTTGGATAAAATTTTAGTTAATTATTACGGTACCCCGACACCTGTTAATCAACTTGCCAATATATCCGTGCCGGAAGCCAGGCTTTTGGTAATACAGCCTTGGGATAAAAGTTCTTTGACCGAGATAGAAAGGGCTTTGTTAAAATCAGACCTGGGCATTACTCCTGCCAGTGACGGTACCGTGGTCAGGCTTGCCATACCGCAACTTACCCAGGAAAGACGGGTGGATTTAATGAAAACCGTCAAGAAAAAGGCTGAAGAGGGCCGGGTGGCGATAAGAAATATTCGCCGCGATACCAATGAACAGCTAAAATCCTTACAAAAAGGCGGAGAAATATCAGAGGATGAGTTGAAGCGTAATCAGGATGAAGTCCAAAAACTGACCGATCGTTATATTAAAGAAATTGACGGGATCTTATCGGCAAAAGAACAGGAGATTATGCAGGTATAATGGATGAACCTGATATCATTGGTCTGTTTTTGGACGATGCGGTTAAAAAATGCGAAGATTTAGGATATAAAACAGATATTTTGTTCACCCGGCCCACTAAAGTGTTTTCAGAAGGCAGGCCGAGAGCCGTTCGCTTTAGCAGGGTTTCTGACAATAAAGGGGTGTTAACTGTTGTCCTTGAAGTTAAGGGGAGAGGAGGTGGACAAAGTGGCATATAAAATCACTGATGAATGCCTGGCATGTGGTACTTGTTTGGAAAGCTGTTCTAATGACGCGATAACTGAAGGTGATATTTATAAGATTGAACCCGACAAGTGTGAGAACTGCGGTGCATGCGTTGACGCTTGCCCGGTAGGAGCCATTATTGAGGAGTAATGGTAGACCCCCTCACATATGAGGGGGTCTTTACATAGTTTATTTTGTTGCAACTGGTTTTTCCAGAGGAGGCTTACATGATAAATGTTAAATAAAATAGGCGGCCTCTGGTGCCGGGAAAAGAAAAAAGAACGTTCTGCAGCAGAGGTTGAGAACTTATTAAAAATTATTGATAAAAATAAATTACCCAAACATATAGCGATTATTATGGACGGAAACGGAAGATGGGCTCAGAAGCGCGATTTTCCAAGGAAAATCGGACACCGTGCCGGGGTGGAATCTCTCCGGGATATTGTGAAGGTTTGTTCTGAGTTAAATATTCAAGTCTTAACAGTGTATGCATTTTCAACGGAAAATTGGAAAAGGCCGCGTGAAGAAGTGAACGTACTGATGGAGTTACTGGTAGAATATGTGGATAAGGAAATTGAAGAACTATGTCAAAACGGGGTCAGGGTTAACCCTATCGGTAGGTTGGAGGAGTTGCCGCCATCTGTTCAGCAGGCTTTAAATGTAGCTTTAGAGCGTACCCGTGTTAATAACGGCCTGATTTTAAATTTGGCATTAAACTACGGCGGGCGATCCGAGTTAGTTGACGCGGTGAGAGCCATTGCTGTCAAGGTTAAAGAGCGGAAATTGGAAACGGTGCATATTGACGACAAAGTTGTTTCTGACCACCTTTATACAGCCGGTCAACCGGATCCGGACCTCCTTATCCGTCCGTCTGGTGATTTTAGGATAAGCAACTTCTTGATTTGGCAACTTGCTTACACTGAATTTTGGCTTACTTCAGTGTTATGGCCTGATTTTCGCCGGGTACATTTATTGCGCGCTCTGGTTGATTACCAGCAACGGGAACGCCGTTTCGGAGCTTTAAAAAAAGTTAAGTATACTGATGGAATAAATTGAAGTCGGTGAATATGTGTGTTTTGGAAAAGAGTTGTTAGTGCACTGGTAGGGATTCCTCTTATTGTTTTAGCAGTTTGGCACGGAGGGATACCGCTTTTATTCCTGACGGGGCTAATTATCGTGCTCGGCTCGAAAGAAATGATGGAGCTATTGGCCAGGTTGGGTTTGAAACCTTCGTTATGGCTGGCTTTAATCGGCGGCTTTATTCTAACCGGCGGTGCATACCTTTATAATAACGGTTATCCCGGACCTACCATTACGATAGTCCTTTTCCTTCACTTGACATCAACGGTGTTATTTTACCCGGTATACTCATTGCAAGATGCCGCCGGTACCTTGATCGGCACATTGTATCTGGGACTTCTAAACTATTGCTACTTATTAAGGACCCTACCGGACGGCTGGATTTGGCTCATTTTCATGCTTGCCGGGACTTGGGCCGGTGATACTGCCGCATATTTTGTCGGTAAAACTTTTGGGAAGATAAAAATAGCTCCTGTATTAAGCCCCAAGAAAACTTTAGAAGGAACTATAGGGGGAATACTGGGCAGTTTACTGGTCGGATATTTATTTGTACTTTTATATTCCTTTCTTGATCCGCTTAAAATGTTAGTTTTAGGACTGTTACTGGGAATGACGGCAGGGTTGGGTGATTTGCTGGAATCATCATTTAAGCGGCAGGCCGGGGTAAAGGATTCCAGTAAATTGATACCTGGTCACGGTGGTATCCTGGACCGTTTTGACAGCGCGATGTTTACTGCTCCTCTGGTATACTACTTTGTCAGGTTGTTTATAATAAGTTGAGGTGACGTGCAAGGGTGTCCAGACTAATAACCTTGATCATTTGCGCCGCCCTGTTAATACTTTTAGTTGTGGCGGTTTTTAAATATATAATACCCATTTTTTTACCTTTTATCATTGCTTTAATTTTAAGTATGTTAATGGAACCAGTAGTCAAATTACTGCAGAACAGGCTAAGAGTGTCCCGCGGCTTGGCTGCCGTAATCTCCATGGTCATCTTTTTTGGCGGTATTATGCTGGTTATTTCTACGATCATTCTACAACTGGTTGCAGAGTTAATTAAACTTTCCATATCGTTACCTAGAGTTGCGGCGGAATTGCAAAAATATTACCAGCACCTTGTAGAGAAAGCCACGGCTTTTTATGTTACCCTTTCCCCGGGGGTGCTTTCGTCCCTGGAACAGAGTATCAACAATTTAACCTCAAGCCTGCAGAATTTAATCAGTAAGGCGGTAAATTCAATATTGTTGTTTATATCTTTTGTTCCCGGCACCGTTACTATAATTGTCGTCAGCCTGCTGGCAACCTATTTCCTTACCCGCGACCGGCATCAGTTTGGAGAAAAATTGAAGCGCATAATCCCGGCCCCTTGGGGTGAAAAAACAATAATAATTTTCCGGGAAATTGGAGTAGCATTTGTGGGTTACTTAAGAGCACAAAGCATACTTATATTTATTACCACCTCAATCAGTGTCATCGGCTTATATCTGACCGGGGCGGAATATGCTTTGACCATGGGCCTTTTAATAGGTTTTTTTGATTTAATTCCGGTTTTGGGCCCGGCTACTATTTATATCCCCTGGGCGATATGGTCCTTTGTAACGGGAGCAACCGGATTTGGAATAAAAATTACGATTCTATATGTTATTGTGCTTTTATCAAGACAATTTCTTGAGGCGAAGATTGTATCGGCTAATCTCGGTTTACATCCCCTGGCAACTCTCGCCGCCATGTATGCAGGTCTAAAAACCTTGGGCTTAGTCGGTTTGGTTTTAGGGCCAATTTTACTTATTGCCGTACAAGCCATAATAAAAGCTGCAACCTCAATGGCAAAATAAAGAGTAAGCACTTATTTTAAATCATATTATTGGAGAGATTTATGAAAAATATAGTTGTCATTGGCAGTACAGGTTCCATTGGGAAGCAGGTTTTGGAAGTTATTAAAAGTCTGCCGGGTAAGTTTAAAGTGGTTGGTTTAGGTGCCGGCAGGAATTGGCACCTAATGTGGGAACAGATCAGGAAGTTTCAGCCCTTGGCAGTCGCCCTGAACGGGGAAGCTGAATTAAAAAATTTAAGCAGGTTAATAGCTGCTTCCCGCGGGCCGGAACTTTTTATGGGCCGGAGGGGTATGGAAAAACTTGCTGTTTTACCGGAAGCCGATCTGGTGGTGGTCGCGGTAACCGGGGCGGCAGGGATTTACCCCACCTACGCGGCGATATCTGCCGGTAAGACTATTGCCCTTGCTAACAAAGAGACTTTGGTTGCGGCTGGGCATTTGGTGATGGAGCTTGCCGCCCGGAAAAATGTCGCTGTTCTTCCGGTTGACAGCGAGCATTCAGCTATTTGGCAATGCCTAAACGGGCAAGACTTTAGTGCGGTAAACAAATTAATTCTTACTGCGTCCGGTGGGCCTTTCCGTGAATTAAACAAGAAAGAAATTGAAAATGTAACGGTAGATATGGCTCTTCGTCATCCCAATTGGAACATGGGGAATAAAATAACCATAGATTCAGCAACGTTGATGAATAAGGGCCTTGAAGTTATTGAAGCCAAATGGCTTTTTGGGGTGGATTATTCACAAATAGAGGTTGTTATTCACCCCCAGAGTGTTATTCATTCTGCGGTAGAGTTTCTTGACGGTTCGGTGATAGCCCAAATGGGACTGCCTGATATGCGGCTCCCGATTCAATATGCTCTAACTTTTCCCCAACGTTTTTACAGTTCCTTTCCCAGACTTAAACTCACTGAATTACGGGAACTGACTTTCATTAAGCCGGATACCGATAAATTCCCCTCCCTGCGGTTGGCCTATGAAGCAGGAAGGGTAGGAGGCACCATGCCTGCTGTTTTAAATGCTGCCAATGAAGTGGCTGTGGATGCTTTTCTGAAAGGTAAAATTGGTTTTAACGGAATTCCTGCTGTTGTGAGCAGGGTTATGGAAATGCATCAGAATGTGAGTATACCGGATTTGGATGAAATAATGGAGGCTGACCGCTGGGGCAGGGAAGCCGGGGAAAAAATAATTAAAGGATTTTAAATTAAATGATTTATTGAGGTGCATTGATATGGTAACCTTTATAGCCTCGATTTTTGTTTTTGGTTTACTGATATTTTTCCATGAACTGGGTCATTTTTTAGTAGCTAAGTTGGTAGGAGTTAAAGTTCACGAATTTAGTATGGGCTTTGGCCCTAAAATATTGGCTATCCCCAGGGGGGAAACGTTTTACAACCTGCGTGCCCTGCCGCTCGGAGGGTTTGTTCGCATGGCCGGGATGGACCCGGGTGAGCGAGAAGACAAAGAGGATGAAGAGCGGGGGTTTAATAAGAAAACGATAGGACAGCGAATAAGTATTATTTTTGCAGGTCCTTTAATGAATTTCTTACTTGCAATTATAATGCTCACTGTAATTTTCTTTTTTCAAGGTTTGCCTGTCCCTTCATCCGGTACCAGGGTCGGTGATGTTATACCCGGTTTTCCGGCATCCGAGGCAGGAATTGTTGCCGGAGATAAGATAGTGGCTATAAACGGCGACAAAGTTGATAATTGGGAAGAATTGGTGCGCACGATCTATGAAAGGCCCGAAGAGGAAATAGTTGTTTCTGTGGTCAGGGACGGAGTCGAGAAAAAATTTAATATTAAAACGGTTAGAGATGAGGAAGGTCTGGGCAAAATAGGTATTTACCAAGCCAGTGAATTTCAAAGAGTAGGTATAATTCAATCTTTTGTTATGGGAGTGGAATGGACCGGCAGAGTAACTCTTATGATTCTGGATTTTTTGGCCAGGATGATATTCGGTCAGGCACCGGCTGACCTGGGCGGGCCGGTACGGGTTGTCAGCGAGATAGGAAAGGCCGCTGAGATGGGGTTTTTCTTTTTATTGCAACTGGCGGCTTTCCTCAATATAAACCTGGGTTTATTCAACCTCTTACCCGTTCCGGCCCTGGACGGCAGCCGGATTATGTTCTTATTCTGGGAAAAGGTGAGAGGACGCCCGGTAGACCCGGCAAAAGAGAATTTTATCCACTTGGTTGGTTTTGGCCTGCTTTTGTTGTTGATGGTTATAATTACTTATAACGATATTCTTCAGGTTTTCGTATCCGGTGAGGCACCCGGGCAGAGATAATAATTTTTGGGTTTAAGGTGATTACTTTGAAAAGACGAAAGACCAGACCGATTTTTATCGGTAAGGTACAGGTGGGCGGTGACGCGCCGGTAAGCGTCCAATCCATGACCAATACCGACACCAAGGATACCGCCTCTACTATTGAACAGATAAACAGGCTTGCTGATGAGGGATGTGAAATAATCCGCCTTGCTGTACCGGACATTGAGGCAGCAGATGCTTTGCCGGTTATTCTCCGGGGTGTCAATATTCCTCTGGTGGCCGATATTCATTTTGATTACCGGCTGGCGCTGGAAGCAATTAAGGCCGGTGTGGACGGGCTCAGGATAAATCCAGGCAATATCGGTGGCAGAAAAAGAGTGGCGGCATTGGTGGCAGCGGCACGCGACCGGGGCATCCCCATTCGTATCGGGGTGAATGCCGGCTCCCTCGAGCAGGAACTGTTGGAAAGATACGGCGGGGTTACGGCTGCCGCCATGGTTGAAAGTGCCTTAAGGCACATAGATATGCTTGAAGGAATGAATTATAACCAGATTAAAATATCCTTGAAGGCATCAGATATAACCGTTATGCTTGAGGCTTACCGGATGTTGGCTGAAAGAGTAGATTACCCGTTCCATATAGGTGTGACTGAAGCCGGCACAATGCGCTACGGTACCGTGAAGTCTGCAATCGGAATCGGTATACTGTTAAATGAGGGGATTGGAGATACCTTACGGGTTTCACTAACCGGAGATCCCCTTGATGAAATCAGGGTGGGATATGATATACTTAAAGCTCTCGGAATTCGGCAGAGAGGAGTAGAGGTGATTTCTTGCCCTACTTGCGGGCGGACACAAATAGACCTGGTTAAGATCGCCGGGGAAGTGGAAGAAAAGTTGCAATTTCTGAAAAAGCCGCTTAAGGTAGCCGTAATGGGCTGCATTGTTAACGGGCCCGGCGAAGCGAGGGAAGCTGATGTCGGAATAGCCGGTGGGAAGGGAACCGGTCTTATTTTTCGTAAAGGTGAAGTCATTCGTAAAGTACCTGAAGCTAGGCTTGTTGAAGAACTTTTGAAGGAAGTTGCAAATATTAGTAACACTTAAGGAACATTTGGAGGGATTCCCATGCGAGCTACAGAATTATTGGCCCCCACTTTACGGGAGGTTCCGGCTGAAGCTGAGGTAGTAAGTCACAAACTTCTGCTGCGGGCAGGTTTCATCAGAAGGTCAACGGCAGGGGTTTATACCTATATGCCTCTCGCCATGCGTGTTATAAAGAAAATTAAAAAGATCATAAGGGAGGAAATGGATCGCCAGGGCGGGCAGGAATTGCTGCTGCCTGTTATCCAGCCTGCTGAGCTTTGGCAGGAATCAGGCCGTTGGGATATATACGGCCCGGAACTTTTTCGCCTGAAAGACAGAAATAACCGCGATTTTGCACTGGGCCCCACTCACGAAGAAATTATCACGGCTCTCGTACGGGGTGAAGTTAATTCATATAAGCAGCTTCCGTTGATGCTTTATCAGATCCAGAATAAATACAGGGATGAACGAAGACCGCGCTTCGGGCTAATGCGCGGCAGGGAGTTTATCATGAAAGACTTGTATTCATTTGACCGGGATGATGAGAACTTAAACATCAGCTACATGAAAATGTATGAAGCCTATACTAACATATTCCGGCGCTGCGGGCTTCGATTCCGGACGGTGGAAGCTGATTCCGGTGCCATTGGAGGGAGCGATACCCACGAGTTTATGGTCTTGGCCGACTCAGGTGAAGCGGTAGTGCTTTATTGTGAAGATACAGGGTGTGATTATGCCTCGAACGTGGAAAAAGCGTCTCAAGTACATGTAACGGAGAAATCCGAAGAGGAATTGAAACCCCTGGTAGAAAAAGAAACCCCGGGCTGCCGGACTGTGGCGGAAGTTACTGATTTTTTGGGAATCTCTCCCCGGAAAATAATTAAAACTCTTTTATATGAAAGCGATAAGGAAATAGTAGTCGCTCTCATAAGGGGAGACCGGGAAGTTAATGAGGTTAAACTTTTAAATGCCCTGGGTGCCATACGCCTGGAGTTGGCCGGATTAAATATGGTTCGGGGTGTTACCGGTGCTTCTGCCGGATTTGCCGGACCGGTCGGTTTAAAGGGTGTAAAAATAATTGCCGACCCGGAAGTGGCAGCCCTGACCAACGCTGTTTCAGGTGCAAACAAGGACGATATCCACTTGATGAATATCAATCCCGGCCGTGATTTCGAGATGGATCATGTAACCGATATCAGGATGGTGCAGGCCGGGGAACCTTGTCCCCGTTGTGGTTCCCGGCTGGTTGAAGCCAGGGGCATAGAGGTGGGACAGATTTTTAAATTGGGAAGCAAGTACAGTAAAGTACTTAATGCCTACTACCTGGATGAGAGCGGGAAAAGTAAACCTATTGTTATGGGATGTTACGGTATTGGTGTCACCAGGACAATGGCAGCAGCTATAGAACAAAACCACGACCGGGACGGGATAATCTGGCCTGCTTCTATAGCTCCTTTCCAGGTAGTTGTAGTTCCCGTAAACGTCAAAGATAAGACCCAGGTGGATATAGCGCAAGAGGTATACCAACGCCTGGTAATTGCAGGAGTGGAAGTGGTTTTTGATAACCGGGCTGAGCGTGCCGGGGTAAAATTTAAAGATGCTGATCTTATAGGTTACCCTTTACGGATAACTATCGGGTCAAAGGCCGTAAATGTAAAGCAAGTTGAAATACGTATTCGTAGAACCGGGGAAGTAATCATAGCCTCTATGGAGAAATTGGAAAATACGGTGAAAAAATTACTGGTGAATCTTTAATAAACCTCTCTATTTTAGTGATTAATTTAGTAACAGGGAAGAGGGTATTAAAAATAGGGAGTCTTACAAAAGTACTTATTTTATCTGTATCTGTGGGTGCAGGGCATATGCGTAGTGCGCATGCGATGAAAAAAGCCGTGGTAGAACTTTACCCGCAAGCAGAAGTAGCAATATTAGATACTTTCCGTTACGCCAATCCCCTATTAGAAAAAATAGTTATCGGCACTTATATTGAAATTCTTAAGATAAGCCCGGTAATTTACGGCTATCTTTACCGCCAGGCCGAACGCGGTCAACCTTTATCGGGCAGGGGTAAAACGGAGTTTAACCGGATTTTAAACCTACTGGCTGCACCCAGACTGGAGGAATTTATAAAAAATTTTCGACCTGAAATTATTGTTTGTACCCATCCCTTTCCTCTTGGAATTGTATCAGGTATAAAAAGGAAAGGAAACTACCAGGGACCTGTTTTTGCCGTAGTAACAGACTTTACGGTGCATTCCTTTTGGGTATTTCCTGAAGTTGACTGCTATTTGATTGGTTCTGAAGCCTTGATTCCTGAGTGCGAAGAATTTGGAATTAAACCGGAAAGGGTGTGTCCGACCGGTATACCGATAGACCCTGATTTCAATAAAATATATGACCAAAGACGGTTAAAGGAGCAAATGGGTCTTGACCCCATTCTTCCAGTAATATTGATTATAGGCGGCGGTTTGGGAATGGGACCCTTGGAGTCATCAGTAAAGGTACTGGGAAGGGAGCACCATGACTGTCAGTTGCTGGTTGTTACCGGCACCAATAAAGTACTTCAGGATAAATTGAGCGAAATTACTCCCGGTTTAAGATGCAAGGTAAAGGTTTTTGGTTTTGTTCATAACATGCATCAATTAATGGCATTATCGGACATGATGATTGGCAAAGCAGGAGGGTTGACCTGTGCAGAGGCGATGGCTGTAGGATTGCCGTTATTTATTGTAGATCCTCTTCCGGGCCAGGAAGAAAGAAATGCGGAATTCATGGTATCAATGGGTACAGGTGCCAGGCTCCAGGAAAGAGATCTCGCTGATGCGGTTAAAAACTATTTAAAAGATAAAAACATGCTGAAAAAAATAGCTGCTCATGCAATGGAACTGGGTAAACCAAATGCGGCCTATGAATCAGTCAAAATTATGGCAGAAGCTGTTTCGCCGGTTAAGCATAGATGAATTTAGAAGCCAGAGCCGGGCTCACGGCGAATTCATGAAGTTAAATAATGTAAGAAATAGAATATTTGTTGCTGAACAAATAAGAATCTTAGATTTATGATATTGCTCAGAAATGTACTCTATTATTATTCAACCGATATCAAGTGGATGGATGCCAGAAAAGACTGAGCGAAAATGACGGGAATCGGCA
>DFAQ01000040.1:40816-47791 GCA_002365865.1 Pelotomaculum sp. UBA3102 | reverse complement strand
ACGTGATTTATTATATTCTCGCCGGTTGTCGGAAAGGAGGTTTTTTACTTCTTCAATACAAGTGTTAACCACCTTGGCTTTTTGCGGGCAGACGACTGAACAGTGGCCGCACTGAACGCAGCTTTCTTCCAGGACCCGGGCGTACGTCTGGTTATTGTAGAGATTGGATTTGATTTGGATTGATTTGAGCGGGCAGGAACGGATACATTTGTAACAGTCGCGGCACTTTGCTCCATTTGTTTTAATTAAAATCACTTTATTACAACTCCTAACTCAATAGTTGAGAAAAATATATCTTATTGCGGTTTTAACTGGAGCGATGACAGATTTAAATTTGCCGTTAAAGCCCTTTAGCTTCATTATAGAAATGTTTTGTAGCCGGTAAGATTTCTTTCTCAAACAAGTCCCGCACATCTTTGGTAGCTATTCCCGAAAAGATTTTTTCCCCGCACTTGACCGTAACGCCTTTGGAGCATCGTTCAAGGCAAAAGTTGCCTTTGAGGATTACTTGGTCTTGGAGTTGATGCTGGTTAATCAGTTGCTTTATCTCCGTAATAACGCTTTTTGAGCCGCGCAAAAAACACGAACTCCCAACGCAAACCTGGATTGTAATCATTAAAATTCCTCCATATTGGCCGTGTTTCCATTGGAGTAAATTCTCAAGCAAATTGATTTTCTTGCTGCGTTTTAGTAACCGGCGTACTTACTCTTCTTTGTGTTCCCTGATTTTTTCCAGCAATACCGGAAGAAATTCTTTTGCATCGGCGACCGCTCCGTAATCCGATATCCGGAAGACGGGTGCGTCAGGGTCTTGGTTGATGTTGATCACTACACCGCTGTCTTTCATTCCGACAATATGATGGGCCGAACCGGAAATCCCAAACCCCAGGTAAATCCGCGGGCGTACGGTTTTCCCGCTGGTCCCGATCAGGGCGTCTTCACTTTGGGCCCACCCTTCGTCTAAAGCCGGCCTGGTGCATCCAACCGCGCCTCCCAGTTCCCCGGCAAGTTTTTCAAGAAAGTGCCACCCCTCCGCGCCCACGCCCCAGCCTCCTGCCACTACCGCCGGGGCTTTTTCGAGCGGGAGTTCCGGCGGTTGCCTCCGGACAATACGAACCGCCTTCAGAGGTGATTTGTAACCTTCCAGTACCGCTGCGGTTTCTTTGATCACCTCGCCGGTGCGGGTAGCTTCTCTTTCCGGTTTCGGAAATATCCCGGGTTTGACGCTGGCCATCCGGGGGCGTGTTTCACGGCAAAAAATATCGCCGAGGACCGTTCCGCCAAAAGCGGGGACCACTTGAACGAGTTCTCCCCGGTCGTCAATACGCAGGTCAGTGCAGTGTGCCGCAAGCCCGGTCCCCAGCCTGGCCGCCACGGTCGCGGAAAGTTCACTCCCGCAGTATGAGGCAGCGAAAAGAACTATTTCCGGGTGGTGTTTTTTAATCAAATCTGCAAGCACGAAAGCATGGAGATCATTCTGGTAAAGCGCCAGCCGCGGGTCCTCAATCAAAAAAACCCGGTCGGCGCCGTGGACGATAAGTTCTTCAGCCAGGGAGCCGGTATCGTTGCCCATGAGTACGGCTGAGGTATGTGACCCGCCTCCTTGCGCTGCAAGTGCCCGTGCTTTTCCCAAAAGTTCGAGGGAAACTTCAGTAAGTCTATTTCCGGTTAATTCGGCTATGACCCAAACCGCACCAAGTCGTTCAGGCAAACTTATTCCCCTTTCCTAGACCAGTACACCTGCGGCACGCAGGATGGCCACGATTTTTCCGGCAATATCTCCGGGTTCCCCCTCAAGCAGCTCGGCTTTTCGCCCGTGGCGCGGCAGGTGCAGTTCTCCCGGCTGAGTCGGCGAGCCGGCCAAACCGGTGCTTGCAGGATCAAGCTCCAGTTCATCCAAACCCCAGATGGTAAAAGGCTTGTTCCGGGCCGCGACCACCCCCATCAGGGTAGTATAACGCGGTTTGTTTATCTCTTTGGCCACCCCCAGGACCATTGGAAGGTTGCCTTCGTATTCGGCGTACCCGTACTCGATTTTGGTTTTCATTTTTAAAGAGGCTGCTTCCAGGTTCAGTTCGATCAGGTGGTTCAGGTGGGGCAACCCCATTAACTCCCCCAACTGGGAGGGAATATGGCTGGTCCCGCTGTCGGCACTTTCAGCTCCGGCCAGGATTAAGTCAAACCCGCCGATCTTTTTGAGACCGGCGGCGAGAACCCTTGCTGTGGCGAGGGTATCGGAACCGGCAAAAGCACGGTCACTTAAAAGGAAAGCTTCGTCAGCCCCCATGGCAAGTCCTTCTGTCAATTTCTCCCTGGCATCCGGCGGGGCCATGCTGACCAGAACAACTTTCCCGCCGGCTTGTTCCTTCAATTGAAGCGCAGCCTCAATCGCGTTTTTGTCGACCGGATTGATGACCATCGGGATTCCTTTTCGTTCGAGCAATTTTGTTTCCGGGTTAACGGTTATTTTATTATAGTGGTTGGGATCGGGAACCGGTTTAATGCAGACTGCTATCTTCATGCTTATTTAATTCCTCCGCGGAAATTACTTTCTTAACTCGCCGCCCGCAATGATCACCTGCATGATATGGGACGTTCCGCAGGCCGGAATAGCTGCCACCGCATCCCTCAGGTAGCGGTTGACCGGGTAGTCGGAAATCACCCCGTAGCCGCCCATGAGGTCCATGGTTCTTTTTGCCGCCTTGACGGCGGTTTCGACGACAAAGTACTTGGCTATCGAAAGTTCGGAAGCGCACGGCTTACCGGCATCCTTCATCCCGGCGGCATTGTAGGTTAAAAGCCGGGCGGCCTCGTAATCGGTGCGGTTTTGAGCGATTAGGAACTGGATGTTGGTCAGTTTCGCCAGTGGTTTGCCGTAAATGATCCGTTCTTTGGCGTATTTTACCGATTCTTCCAGGCAGCCCCGGACAATTCCCAGGGCCGCTGCAGCCGTCCCGCCCCGGCCCATTTCGCCTAAGGTGCCGAGACCGATTTTGGCGCCGTCGCCCGGTTTGCCGAGCAAATTTTCTTGTGGTAGCCGTACGTTGTCCAGGATGATTTCCCCGGTATAAGACCCTCTCAAGCCCGCTTTTTTTTCTTTGCGGCCCGGCTTGTGACCCGGCGTGTCGCCTTCAATTATGAAAGCTGAAATTTGAGGGCGGCCTTTATCGTCTTCTCCGGTACGGGCCGTTAACACATTGACGCCCATGCAGTGCGAGTTAGTGATGAAACATTTGCGGCCGTTTAAAATCCACTCTCCGCCAACCGGTTGGCCGATTGTTTTTTGCCCTGCAAAGTCCGAACCTCCCCCCGGTTCAGTGATCGAAAGCCCTCCGAAGGACCCCGAACAGAGCAGGGGTAGGTATTTCTGCTTTTGCTCGTCGCTGCCCCAGGTCATAATCGCGTAGACTCCCATGTAATGGGCTACCAGACCCACGGCCAGACCTGCGGAATGCCGGCCGATTTCCTCGAGGACAATAGCCATTTCGGTGTAACCCAGGCCTGCCCCGCCGTATTCGGCGGGTACGAAAACCCCGTTGAATCCAAGTTGGGCCGTTTTTTGGAACAGTTCCACCGGACAGGTATCCTCTTCGTCAATCTTGTGTGCCATAGGGGCTATTTCCTGCTCAACAAAGTCCCTTACTACCTTCCTCAGTAACACTTGATTTTCAGAGTGCCTTAACATATCAGCGCCTCCCCTTCTTGTTTTTTTAGTTAAAACCCAAGGTTGGTATGATTTATCCTAATAGAATTCTATCTATTCCAAGTAAAACTTGTCAAATTATAAATGAAATGTTTAATGGCATAGGCGGATGAAAAATGCGAGGAAGTTCATAAAGGAGCACAGCAGAAAGAAAAGGTAAAAGTATTTAGTAAATGACAGGTATCTATGTTATGAGCTGTTCAATAACGACACAAAAATATCCACCAGTTCCGGATCAAACTGGGTACCGGAGCACCTTTTCAGCTCTTTTACAGCCTCTTCCTTACTCATTGCCTTGCGGTAAAGCCGGTCGCCGGTCATGGCGTCAAAAGCGTCGGCAATCGCCAGCACCCGGCATTCCATCGGTATTTCCTCGCCCTTGAGCCCCATCGGGTAACCGTTTCCGTCCCACCGTTCGTGATGTTTTAAAATTGATTCGGCTATTCCCGACAAATCAGGAGAAGCGACAGCGATCCGGTAACTCTTCTCCGGGTGCCGGCGCATAATATCCCATTCCTCTTTCGATAAGGGGCCCTTTTTCAATAGTATACCGTCGGGAATGCCCACCTTGCCCAGGTCGTGTACCTGCGCCAAGAGGGCGAGGTCGCTGAGTTGCCGCGAAGAAAGTCCCAGCTTTCTACCCAGGGCCAAACAAAGTTCAGCGAGCCTCCGGGCGTGGCCCCCGGCGGTGTAATCCCTTTCAGCCAGAGCAGCCAAAAGCGTGTCAACGATCTGGCTCCTGGCGCTGTGGTGAAATTTTTTACGGTACATGAGGTCGTCCGATTTTTTAAGGGTTTCCACCAGCGATACCTCCCCGGTTTCCGCCGTGGCGGCGCCGGTAGAAATACTTAAGTGCAGGTCGGTACGTTGGTTGTTGTACAGGTTGGTATATAAGTTTATCCGGCGGGCGATTTCCGCTCCGGTTTTTTCGTCGGTCCGGGGTAAAATCGCTGCGAACTCGTCGCCCCCGATCCGGGCCAAAATGTCGGATTTACGTAAAGATTGTTTTAATACCGTGGCGCAGGCTTTCAGCAGTTCGTCGCCCCGGTCGTGTCCCAGGGTATCGTTGATTAATTTTAAGTTGTCCACATCGGCGGAAATAATCGTGACCGGGTATTCCCTGCCGTTGTTCAAGCGCAGCATCTCTGCTTCGAAAAAAGCCCAGTTATAAAGCCCGGTCAAATGGTCGTGCAGGCTCAGGTACTTCAATTGCTCCTCGTAGCGCTTGCGGCCGGTGATGTCGCGGATGGACTCGATGGCCCCGGCAATATTCCCTGACGCATCGTGCAGCCTGGAGGCGGAACTCCACAGGTAGGCCCCTTTCCCGCCGTAGGCTAGAGGGGCGTATGCTTCAGCAATAAACTCGTCACATTCCCCCCCGATAAAGTCATATTTTTCTTTCAACCGGGCGAGTTCACTGTCCGGGTTAAGGGCCAAGTCGATTAGAATCGGCCGGCGCTCACCGTAAAAGGGGACGGCATATGCGTAATTATCCCGGCCGATCATTTCGTCCTTGGGGATGCCGGTCATTTTTTCCATGGCTTTGTTCCAGGCGATTACTTTTCCCCGGCAGTCAATCACGAAAGTGGCATCCGGCAAGTATTTAACAATATCGTACTGCTGCCGGAGGGCTTTTCTTAACGCTTCCTCGGCCTGGTGTTTGGCCAGGGCGCTGGAAATAATATCGGCCACAATTTTTAGCAGGGCAATTTGCTCTTCAGTCCAGGTTCTTTTTTCCCGCACGGAGTCAAAACCGATGAACCCGGCCAGTTTATTCATAGAAATCATCGGCACCACCAGGACGGATTGGATGGACTGGGCCTGCAGGATCTCTTTCTCCGCCCCGGCGTCCGGGGCCATATCTTCAACGCTGGGTACGTTAATGCACTTGAATTGACGCAGTTTTTTCATCCACCAGGGAAATGTCCCGGAAGGGAGGTCCTGCAGGGTGTCTATCTGCGGCTCAATCCCTTCCGCGCACCACTCGTGGGTGTTGTTCATTATTTTCCCGTCAGCGGAAAACTGGAAGAGATAACTGCGGTCCAGGTTGAAAAATTCCCCGCTGGCTTGAAGGGCATGGTTAATGACCTGGTCTAAATTTTCGGCAGTAAGATTAGCAAAGCCGGCTGATATGCCGGCGACTAGCTTTTGAAATTGGGCCGGGTACTGCGAAATCCTGCCGGTCTGTTTGTAGCTTACGGTTGCAGCATCATGTTTAATCATCAACAGCAAACCTGCTGTTTTATGATCATAGATGATGGGGCATATGTTTAATGAAGCCCAAAAAGTTTGGCCCTTTGGCTTCTTTACCGCGTATTTGTTATAGACCGGCCTGCCTTTTTGTAAAGCGCTCTGCAGGTCCAGTTTGGCCCGGTCCCGATCTTCAGGAACCAGCAGTTCCAGGAAGTTTATTTTTTGTCCCCTGGTTGCTTCGGTATAGCCCAACAAACCGGCGGCCTTTTTGTTCATGAGTTCTATATGCCCCAGGTGATCAGTCAGGATGATACTGTCCGGCAGGCAGTCAATCAGTGCTTTGGTGTAATTTTTCATCATTAATGCACCTAAAAAAAATAATTATGTATGTATTATAGGTTTTTTGGCAAATTCCTTTAATGAATAATGTCGATTTGCGTTTGTCTTTAAAACGAGTATAAAAAAATCCCCTCACAGGAAAGGGCTTAAATTCAGCTTAAATTCCTTAAATTCCCAGGTTTATTGTACAAATTTAAGATCCGTTATAAAATATAGAGAATATAATTAAAAAATGGGGTGAGCGACATGTTGGCCAGGGAGATCATGAATAAAAACGTGATTACCGTACAAGAGGAGGCGACCATTGAAGAAGTGGCCGGGATTTTGACGGATAACAATGTTTCCGGGGCGCCGGTGGTAAATAAAGAGGGTAAGTTAGTGGGTATTGTTACCGAAGAGGACCTGTTGCATAAAAAAACCAATCCCAGGGTACCGGGTTTCCTGAATATACTGGGTGCTTTTATCTATATCAGCGGTGTTGAAAGGTACCGTGAGGACCTTAAAAAACTTGCCGCCACCAAGGTCTTTGAAATAATGACCACTGAGGTGGTAACTGTAGGTGGAGATACGGAAATTGAACGGGTGGCTGGTTTGATGGTAGATCATGATATAAAACGGTTGCCGGTGGTTGAAAATGATGCTTTAATTGGTATAATCAGCCGGGCCGACATAGTTAGAACCATAGCCCGCCAAGCGTGACACGTGACACGGGCGCACGCGTGACAGAGGGACCGTGACAG
>DFAQ01000040.1:0-40495 GCA_002365865.1 Pelotomaculum sp. UBA3102 | reverse complement strand
AGAGGGACCGTGACAGAGGGACGGTTCTTTTGTCACGCTTACATGGGGGAAAAGAACTTAAAGAGGAGGTCACTTATTATTAAGATTTTAGGTGTAGTGGGCAGTAAAAGAAAGAATGGCAATACGTCGTTTTTGGTCCAAAGAGCGGTTGAAGCAGCTAAAGAGGAAGGAATAGAAACTGAGGTTATTTTTCTTGGTGATTACTCTATTGCAGATTGTACTGGTTGTGAAGGTTGCAAAGATGAATTTAAATGCGTGATTGATGACGGCATGCAGAAAATATATCCGCGTTTATTAGAAGCAGATGCGATTGTTTTAGGTTCTCCCACATATTTTTACAATGTATCGGCTGATGTGAAAGCTTTTATTGACAGGTGTTATTGTTTTGAAATGTTTGCGGCCGATGACCGTTCCGTTTGGATGGGAGTGAATGAGGTGCTTGGAGGTAAATATGCGGTTGTTATAGTTGTGTGCGAACAACATTCGGAAAGTGATATGGGATTTGCCGCTGAAGGTATGGCAAAGCCGTTAGAGGCCTTGGGCTATAGGATAATAGACACAGTTAAAGCGTTGGGGTTATTCAAGCAGGGGGAAGCATTAAAAGACGAAAAGATATTGGAACAATCAGCAAAAGCAGGGAAGAGACTTGCGAAAACATTAAAACTGAGGAAAGAACTGGAAATAAAATGGGGTCCTTCCCTTATTGGTTGAATTTGCGGCCGCCCATTTATAAATACCGTTTCTGCTCCCGTGTTTGATGTCGTTTTGGCCGTAACCGTGAAATTATCGGCGGTACGATAATGTCGCATTCTTTCTTGTTTACTATCTCTGTCACCTTTTGCACTGTTTCTTCATCCGCATTTACAAAAGCATTATCTTCAATCCGCGTAATTTAAAATTTGTACATACCCTTTTTTCATATTCCCCTTGATTAATTCTGCGGCAGGGGGTAAAATATAATTAAATATTTAGAAGTTTGTCTAAACATCTAAATTAACGGGAGTAGGTGCCTCATGCCGCCCAATGTTGTTTTCAAAGCCCTGTCGGATGCCACCCGCCGGGAGATTTTACAACTTCTGCGGGAAGGAGATTTGACTGCCGGGGAAATCGCGGAACAGTTCGACATTACCAGGCCAAGCGTTTCACACCACCTCAACGTTCTTAAACAGGCTAATCTGGTTCAGGACGTGCGCGAAGGCCAAAATATTTATTATTCCCTTAACACTACGGTTTTCCAGGAGCTCATCGGCTGGTTTTACCGGATTATGCAGACCCCGGACCAGAGCGGCAGGGGAAAACCTAAAAGGAAGGAGTGACGGAGTTGGCAAAGAGGAAAGCTCATGATTCCTACCGCCTTGATTGGCAGATGCTGAAGCATGATTGGCCGCTGTGGGCTATTATGGCCGGGCTTTTACTGGCCGCCGTCCTGGTATTTCCTCATCTGCCGGCAAGGGTGCCGGGCCATTGGAATATCCACGGGGAGGTTGATGCCTATTACCCCAGGAGCTTTGGGGCCTTTTCCCCGCCGCTGCTGGCTGTCGGGCTCTATTTTATGCTTTTGGTTTTGCCGCTGATCGACCCCCGGCGCGAAAATTACCGCCGTTTTGCAGGCGCGTATGCCTTCCTGCGCTGGGCGATAGTATTGTTTTTAGGAGTTTTGTGGGTAGCGACGGTACTGGTTGCCCTGGGTTATGCGGTGAATATCGGTCTGGTGGTTAAAGCGCTGGTCTCCGTTTTACTGATCATTATCGGCAATTTTATGGGCCAGTTCCGGCACAATTATTTTGTGGGGATCAAGACGCCCTGGACGCTGGCCAATGAGGAAGTGTGGCAGAGGACGCACCGGCTGGGCGCCAGGGTTTGGGTCGCAGGCGGCCTGGTCTGTCTGGCCATGTCCGGGTTCCAGTCCGCTTGGGCCGCGTATGTATTCTTTGCCGCCATACTTTTGATGGCCGTCGTTCCCATCGTTTATTCGTACTTAATTTTCAGAAGAGCGTGACACGTGACACGGGCACGTGTCACGGGCACGCACGTGTCACGGGGTGTCACGGGGACGGTTCTTTGGGGTGTCACGGGGACGGTTCTTTTGTCACGAAACTGTGGGAAAAGAAGGAGCAGCAATCCTGCTCCTTCTTTAAACGTTATTGGTTTGAGGTTGCGGTTTTCCGTTTGTTAAGCTTTATCTTCAGAAGGAGCGCCCTTACCATGGCCGCGACCGCCTAGCCGGCATTTGCCCTTCATGTTTTTTAATTGTTCTTGCTGTTCCGTGGTAAGTATATTATTCATGCTTTCCCGGTTCTGGCGCCTAATTTCATGCAACCGGGTGCGAAGGCGGTTTATTTCCTGAATTTTGGCGTCAACGGCGGCCTGGTCCGGGTTTTTATCAAACCCCAACTGCTTCAAATCGAACATGGCGTCCCGGAGCTTGGCCCGCAGTTCCTTCGTAGCTTCATAGTTTTTCTTGTGTAACGCCTTTAACTGCTGGGACTGCTCAGCGCTCAGGTTAAGCTTTTCTCCCAGGGAGGTCCAGTTTTCGCTGTTCAACAGGCCAGGGTTTCCTGCCCTGGAAAAAGCGGGTGTGTTTTCACCCAGGCGCCACCCGGTGGCGGATGCGACCTGGGTTATTCCCAGGAGCAACGCCAGACAAAGGGTAAAAATTACTAAAGTTAAAGTCTTCTTTTGCAACGTATCGTATTACCTCCTTTGAAAAAATTTAATTTTTAAATCGAGGCGTTTTTAAAAGCCCTTGACTATAGTATGTCCATTGTTATTTACTGTTTTGCGAGCAAATCCTGACAAAATTTCAAATTGTACAAGTAAAAAAGCGGTTTTTCGTTCCGAAACGAAATTTTATAATGGGATTAAAATTAACGCCAATTTTGGTGTTTAATAGAAGTGCTAACAACTGGATTTTTGTTGTTTACAGAGAAGTAAATGGGAGGGACGCAGGACAGAATATATTTCACTGCACTATTACTACAGCACGCACAAAAACGTGACAAAAGAACCGTCCCCTTGTCACCCCAAAAACGTGACAAAAGAACCGTCCCCTTGTCACCCTTCAGCACGCACAAAAACGTGACAAAAGAACCGTCCCCTTGTCACGCCCTTGTCACGCGTGTCACGCCGTGTCACGAAAAAAAGCCAATTGTATAATCAATCGACTTCTTTCGACAAAAATTATGGTGGACCTAAGGGGATTCGAACCCCTGACCTCTTGAATGCGAACCAAGCGCTCTCCCAGCTGAGCTATAGGCCCATACTTGATCTTAATGCCAACCAATATATATAATAACATAGCGGTATTTAAGAAGCAAGATTGCCCGTAATTATAATCATCAAGGTGCTGTATCAAAGGGAGCTGAATCCGGTGGCATTAATTAACCCGTTTGATTATGTAAATAAAGACGAGGTCAAGAAACGGGTGGAAAAATTAAAAAGGAAAAAACCCGGCTTGTCAAGGGAAGAAATCAGCCGGTTAATCGTCAGAAAGAAGTGCCGTTTGTGTGCGGCGGCCGGGGCCGTGTCGGCCGTTCCCGGGGCCGTTCCGGGCTTGGGAACGCTGGTTGCTTTAGTGGGCGGGACGGTTCTCGACGTGATTGCCGTCGGTTATTTTATCAGCGAAATGATCATGGAGGTGGCGGCGGTACATAATCGTGATTTAGAGGGTCACGATACTACCAGGGAAGCGGTATGGGTGTTTGTTTCCGCCGTGGGGGCGGGAGCCGCCGGGAAGGGGTTGACCAGGGCGGCAGTGTCCCAACTTTCGGGCCGTGCCTTTACCCGGCTGTTTGAGCGGGTGCTTTTGACTTTGGGATTCCGGGTCACGCAGCGTACTATTTTCCGGATTATTCCGTTTATCGGCATCTTCATTATCGGGGCAGTAAACTTTTATACCTGCGAAAAGGTGGGGGAGTACGTGATAAAATACTACGACAAAAATGAATATTATGATCGTGACCGGGACGGAAAGACCATTGATATTGATGCCGAGATCACCGGTGAGTAAAGCAACTCGCCCCGCCTGTCCGGCCGGCGGGGCGAGTTGCTTTCAGGATATTTTTTGAACGGCAGACTCTTGCATCTGATGTTGCTTGATTTTTTTCCCGGTTATTTCTTCCGCATAGTCAGTGGAAATAAGGTATAGATTCACCCACAGGTCATGTTCATTTGCCTTGCCTTCAAATTCCTTGGCCAGTTCTTTGAATTTTTTTATCACCCGGTCTTTAAAAGCCGAAAATTCCCCCAGTAATTCCACAACATCACGATAAGTATAAGAAGTTCCCTCCCGTAGATTTTTTACCAAAAGAAAAACTCCCTCCTTAATTAATTGTTAAGTAAATTATAACAAATATGTTATTAAATGTTAAGTACTGGTTTTAAAAAATATTTAAAAACTAAGAGGAGCCTGGCTGCCAGACTCCTCTTAGCTATGGATGTGGTTGTTTTAGAAATTACTGTAACGGCCGGTATTTTGAGCACTCGCGACCGGGGCAGCTTGACTGAAAATTCCCGATGCGGGTTGAGTTGCTGCGCTGATCTGGCTGGTGCTGTAAGCCGGCAGGTACTGGCTTCCGGCGGCAAAGCCGGTGGCCCCGTATTGGGTGGTTTGCACCGGATGTGCGGGGGTTACGGCAATATTGCCCGTGCCCATGGTGCCGGCTCCATAATTGCTTGCGGCTAAGTTGGGCTGGGCGCCCAGCATACCTTGATTGGCCAGGTTGCTGATATGTTGGTTGGACATGTAATTGGGGGCGTTTAAACCTGCCCCGTAGCGGTTGGCTGCCATGGAGCTGACATACTGGTTTCTTTGAAATTGATCAAAACGATTGGGGCTGAACTGGGCACCGTAAGTACCAAACTGGGCAGGCCCGTATGCGCCGGTAGTCATGCCGGTGCCGAAAGTTGCGGGTTGCACGGTTCCGTATTGGTTATAAACGCCGGCACCGAATTGACCGGTAGTCATGGGCCTGATCTGGGAGGTTATTTGCTGGGCGAAATTGTTTATTGCGTTGACATCCTGGTTCAGGCGGTTGCAAATCTGTTGAATGGCATTCAGTTGCTGGGAAGCCATACTTTCGTGTTGCTGCAGTTGCTGCAGTTGCGCAGCGTTATTTGCCTCGGAACGTTGTAATTGGCTGGCAACTTGACTGATACTGTTTACTTCCTGGCGTAAATCCTGGATCTGCCTTTGCAGTTGATAAATTTGATCCATAATAGTTCCTCCTTGCTGAATTTAGGCAGTAGCGCCTTTTTCAGATATTATGCTGCATTTTGGGGCCGGTTATTAGCGGAATATAATGGGAAATTGCTGTATTTTAAGGTGATGCTTAAACTTTAATTTTCTTTTTTTACTAAATTGAGCAAGCTAATTCCGGTTGCATTTATTTTTAAACCTTTTATTTCCGGTAAAGTGGCCGCAATCTGCTTACTGTGGTTTAAAAAGACCCATGGGGTATCACGGCAGATAATTTTGACGGCCTTGCGGTACATTTGTTCGCGCAGGAGTGGTTCGGTTTCCTGCTGGGCCCGGGCCAGCAGCAGGTCAACTTCCTGATTCCTGTAGCGAGCGGAGTTCAGCCCGTTTTCGATTTGGGATGATGACAGCAGGGCATACAAAAAGTTATCCGGGTCCCCGTTATCGCTTATCCAGCCGTAAAGGAAAGCATTTCCTTCTTCCTTCAGCAGGGCTTCTTTGTACCGGTGCCAGGGATATACCTTGATTGCAACGTTTATGCCCACCCGCGCAAGGTCCGATTGCAGGCAGGCGGCCAGATTTTCTCCTCCCGGGGGGTTATACGGCCTGGAATTCTCATAGGTAATAATAGTAATTTTCAACCCGTGGGGATAGCCGTTGTCAGCCAGGATTTCTTTGGCCCCGTCCGGGTCGTAAGGAAGGTTGCATAAATCCGGGTTGTAACCCATTACGCCGGGAGGCAGGGGGCCGTTGGCTTCAAAAGCGGCACCCTGAAAAAAATTTAAAACAATTTGCCGGCGGTCAACGGCCATGCTTACCGCCCTGCGTATTTCGGGATTGTCAAAGGGTTTTTTATCGGTAAAGAAACCAAGGTAATTCAGATCCTGGCCCGGCTTTTGCAAAACCGGGCAACCTTTATTTTCCAGGAAACGGACATCTGCCATGGTCAAGCCGTCGATAATATCGACCAGACCTAGTTTCAGTGCCAGAGACCGGAACCGGCTGTTTTTAATGACTTTAAAAGTTAATGAGGGTATTTCTGCCGGTTTGCCCCAATAGTCTTGATATGCTTTTAAGGTAATGCGTTTGCCTTTTCCCCAGCGGACGAAGCGGTAAGGTCCCGTTCCCACCGGTTGGTTGCCGAAGTCATCTTCCAGCGCTGTCGCCGCGGCAGGGCTGACGACCGGTGCGGATGCGGGCATGGCCAGGTTGCGCAGTAACGGCGCGTAGGGGTATTTTAATAGAAATTTCACGGTGTAAGGGTCGGGCACGACGATATTTTCAATCATGCCGAAAGTAAATGAAGCATAAGGAGTATTGTTTTGCCGGTAAGGCGGCATCTGCCTTTCAATGCTGAAGCGTACTGCTTCGGCATTGAAAGGGGTTCCGTCATGGAATTTTACATCTCTTCTCAGGTAAAACGTCCATTCGCGCCCGTCTGAAGATATGCGCCAGGATTTAGCCAGACAGGGTTCTATCTCGGTTGTGCCCGGTTTAAAGCGCACCAGGCCTTCGAAAATATTGGCAATTACTTTGTAGGACTCCTCATCCAGGGCCAGAGCGGGGTCAAGCGTCTCTGAATCCCGGGCCCGGGCATAAATCAATGTGTTTTCGGACCCGGTACCGGCCAGTCGCCCGAGGACCGGTACGGCGCCGGTACGGCCCAAAAGAAAAACCGGCAGCATAAGCAAAAATATTAAAGTCACTAATTTTAGCCAGCGCAAAATTACCACCCCGTATTTTTGTTAATTAATTACTTCTATCTAAAATGATAAATACCTCCATAAATGGTAAAAAATGATATTTAAATTATATTTTGTTCCCGAAACTTCTTTCTGTAATGCGGTTAGTTGGGTTATTATAGTACCGGTGGAAAATATTAATGCTTGGAGGTCGTTAAATGACTGTTCGCTTTGGACCGGCGGGAGCATCGTCTTCATTTTATGAGGAAGGGCACAAGTCATCCCTGCAGATGCCGGAATGGTTGAGTAAGCGGGGGTTAAACGCATTTGAGTACCAGTGCACCCGCGGGGTCAATATCAAGGAGGAAACCGCGTTCCGGTTGGGGCAGCTGGCAAGGGAACAAGACATCTTAATGAGTATCCACGCCCCTTATTACATAAACTTGAGCACGACCGACCCGCAAATACGGGTTAAGACCAGGGGACATATTTTGAAATCATTAAAGGCGGCCCGGGCCATGGGAGCAAAAATAGTTGTATTTCACCCGGGAGCGGGGAGTGGTGGAGACCGTAAGGAAATTCTGACCAGGGCCAAGGTGTTTTTAAAAGAAATATTGGCGGAGGTGGAGGAAGAAGGGCTTGCCCATATTTTACTGGCGCCTGAAACCATGGGTAAAAAGAACCAACTGGGTTCGCTGGAGGAAGTTCTGGAAATTTGTGAACTGGGAAAACAGCTGGTGCCGGCAGTGGATTTCGGTCACCTGCACGCTGTTACCGGAGGAGGTTTTTGGGGAAAATCTCCGTTTGTTTCAGTTTTTGACCGGATTGAGGAGCGATTGGGGCGGGAATACTTGCAAAACCTGCACATCCACTTCAGCCCGGTTGAATTTACGGCTGCCGGGGAAAAGAAGCACCGGACCACCCTTGAAACCGGTTTCGGGCCTGATTTTGCGCCGCTGGCGCAGGTGTTGGCGGAGCGGAATTTGAGTTCTGCCATAATTTGTGAATCGGCGGGGAGGCAGGCTGAGGATGCCGTTATTTATAAGGAAATATATGAGCGGATTAACAAAGACAGCCGGTGAGAATCTGATTCTGCACCGGCGTTGTGTCCTGATTATTTTTTATTAACAGTTTTCTAGTTTAATGAGTTTCCACGTCTTGGGCTCCGTTTTGACGTAAAATGTCGGCAGCCTGATTTATTTTATTTTCATCTGAACGGACTGAAGCCATAATCTTGCCTTCACGGACTTTCCCTTCGTAGAATCTGCCTCTTTCGGCAGGGATCCCCCAGTCGATGAGACTGCCCGCGACTCCTCCGGTGGCGGCACCTGACAGCAGTCCGGCGATCGGTCCGGCGGCTATGACCGGGCCGATACCGGGAATAGCCAGCGCGCCCGCCCCCATGGCCAGGCCCGCCAGGCCGCCCAGCACTCCGCCGGTAGAGGCACCGGCAGTAACTTTGCCCATACCCAGGTCATTATCTGCGTTCATGGTAGTCTGATCATATTCGGTATTATCACCCGCTTGGTTCTTGTCTTGGTTCTTGTCGGCGGCCAGTATTGATATTTCATCATTAAACCCGGCACTGCGCAACGCCGACACGGCCTTTTCAGCTTGGTCCCGTGAGTCGAATAATCCTACTACGGTTTTAATCAATTGGATTCCCCCTTTATAATTTCATAAGTCGTTTTTTATAATGCCACGGGAAATATATTCTATACTTATTATTTGTGAGACGGGGATAAATTTTTGAAAAAGAGTCAAATTCCGCTTTATTTTTTACCGGGTTTTGATATAATATTGATTGTTTGCTGTGAATTTAGTAAATTGGAGGAGATGGACATGCTGCCTACCCCTAAGAAGTTTTTTCTTTCCGCGGCAAGCGCGGAAGGGAAAAATCATTTGAATGCCTTTGACAATGCCTTGTTGAAAGGAAATATCGGTAATATTAATTTGATGCGGGTAACCAGCATTCTTCCTCCGGGGGTCCGGTACTGTCCCGGGATGGAAATACCATCAGGATCACTGGTGCCGACAGCTTATGGTTATATTATCAGCGAGATTCCGGGTGAATTGATTTCGGCTGCGGTAGGTGTGGGATTCTCCAAAGACAGTTTCGGAGTGATAATGGAGTTTTCCGGAAAATGCGGCCGGCAGGAAGCGGAAAAGGCCATCGAAAGCATGTTGATTGAGGCTTTTGAAACCAGGGGTATGGATTTAGTGGATACGAAAATAGCCGTCACGGAGCATCGCGTGGAAAAAATAGGCTGTTCCCTGGCGGCGGTGCCTCTTTGGTATTAACTTAACGAGCGCAAATATGCGGGGGTGCTGAATTTGGATCACAAGCTTTTTTTATGGTTCACCGAGATGCAGACTGACGATATGGCAATCTCCTGCCGGGTAAAACAGAGACTGCACGAAGAAAAGACGCCGTTTCAACACCTGGCAGTCATAGATACGGAACAGTTCGGGCGGATGCTGGTCCTGGACAATGTTATTCAAACGACCGTGAAGGATGAGTTTGTTTACCATGAAATGATTACCCACGTCCCCCTTAACACCCATGCCGCACCAAAGAAGGTGCTGGTAGTCGGTGGCGGTGACGGTGGGGTAGTACGGGAAATTGTAAAGCACCGCTCGGTTGAAAAAGTGGTTCACTGTGAGATTGACGGTGCGGTAATAGAAGCGTCAAGAAAATACCTGCCTGAAATAAGCTGTGCCCTGGACCACCCCAAGGTGGAAATATTAATTGACGACGGGATCAAGCACGTCAGGGAAAACAAAAATACCTACGACATTGTCATAGTGGACTCGACCGACCCGGTAGGGCCGGCGGAGGGGCTTTTCAGCGATGCCTTTTACAGGGATATATTTGAATCTTTGCGTGACGACGGTATATTTGTTGCCCAGACGGAATCCCCTTTCTTTAACCGCGCGCTCATTCCCCGATTATATAAAGATATTTCCGGTATCTTTCCTGTAACCAGGGTTTACCTGGGCTGTGTGCCCACTTACCCGGGCGGGCTGTGGACCTTTACCATGGGTTCGAAAAAATACGACCCTTTGGAAGTTGAAGTAACCGGGATTCCGCAGCTGGATACAAAATATTACAGCGCGGGTGTTCACCGCTCCTGCTTTGTCCTGCCGCCTTTCGTAAAAGAATTGTTGGAGCAGCCGGGAGGTAAACAAGGTAGATGATGATGGAGTTTATTGAAAAGGGTTCCGGGTTTATAGGCGGTACTGATGATTATGAGCAGGCGGAGGTTGTTCTGGTGGGTGCCCCCATGGACTTTACGGTTTCATTCAGGCCGGGTGCCAGACAGGGGCCCCAGCAGGTGCGCCAGGCTTCGCAGGGATTGGAGGAATATAGTATCGACCTGGACCGGGACCTGGCTGAACATTGTTATTACGACGCGGGAGATATGGTCCTTCCCCTTGGAAACGTGCAAGAAAGTCTGCGCCGGATCTCCCTGATAACCGGAGAAATACTGCGTTGTGGAAAATTCCCCCTTTTCCTCGGCGGAGAACATTTAATCAGTTACGCCGTGATCCGGGAAGCGGTAAAGTTGCATCCTGGACTGGTGGTAATTCACCTTGACGCCCATGCCGATTTGCGGGATGAATATCTCGGGGAACGCTTTTCTCACGCTACGGTCATGCGCCGGGTGGCAGAACTGATCGGAGGGGAGAACCTTTACCAGTTCGGTATTCGTTCAGGTGCCAGGGATGAGTTCGAGTTTGCCCGGGACCGCACCAATATTTATTTAAAACAGGTCGTGAAGCCGCTTACGGAAAACCTGCCCCGGCTAAAAGGAAAACCGGTATATGTTTCCCTGGATATCGACGTGGTGGACCCGGCCTATGCCCCGGGCACCGGTACGGCGGAACCCGGCGGGTGTACGGCCGGGGAAATAATCCAGGCGGTTCACCTGCTCGGACAGTTGAACCTGGTGGGTTTTGACCTGGTGGAGGTAAGTCCGGTCTACGACCATTCCCAAAGAACGGCTCTTTTGGCGGCCAAACTGGTCCGGGAAGTCATCCTGTCTGTGGGGCGGGTCATCTAAAAAACCAACTTAAATTAGAAAATACCATTTGACTTCAGGCCCTGAGTTAGGTATACTAGTCATTGTTACGGGATAAAAATGAGGAAGTTGTCCCTAATAAACGGAGCTGTGGTGTAGAGGCCTAACATGCCTGCCTGTCACGCAGGAGATCGCGGGTTCGACTCCCGTCAGCTCCGCCATTTATGCCACGGTAGCTCAGTTGGTAGAGCAGCGGACTGAAAATCCGCGTGTCGGCGGTTCGATTCCGTCCCGTGGCACCATATTGACAAGTGATTACAAAATAAGATATAATTTAGTGTGTGTGCGGAAGTGGCTCAGTGGTAGAGCATCGCCTTGCCAAGGCGAGGGTCGCGGGTTCGAATCCCGTCTTCCGCTCCATTTTGTCTGGCGACATAGCCAAGTGGTAAGGCAGAGGACTGCAAATCCTTTATTCCCCGGTTCGAATCCGGGTGTCGCCTCCAGAAAACAGCGGCGAGGGACGGCGGAAATTATCCGTGACCCTCGCTTTTGCTGTTCATGAGGACTTTGAGGCGGTTGATGCCGCACTTTTTCTCCTTAAATTTGGGAAACTTGCCATACCATCTCAAGCATTTCTTTGATTTGTTCCGGTTTTATCCCTAATTGAAAAGCTCTTTCAATGACCGGATCCCATCTTTCCTTATTGGTATCCCTGGCTGCCAGGTAGCGGTTATATATTTTATAAGAAGGCGGGTCCTTCTTGAGCACGGAAACCATTACGCCTCCGATGCGGTGTTCTTCATTTAATGGAATGTCTTTATAATTGGGATTGGCCGCCCGTAAAACGGGTCCGTCTTTTTCCTCAAAATAATATTTCAAGGTGGCTTCGGTAAAGCCGGTCGATATATCACTCAGGGCGACTACGATTTGTCCGGGACCGGCTGTTTGTGCTTCGCGGCAGATCGCATAATCACCTTCATGGAGGCCCACCCCGATCATAGAGTCTCCCTTGATGCGCAGGGCAAAATCGGCTGCGATGTCAGCCGGAATTTCCAGTTCTCCTTCATAATTGTCGTCAACCAGCAGGGGCAGGCCGGTCTGAATGGAACCGAGTACCGGGGCCGTATGTTTTGCAATATCTCCGGTTTTATAATGGCCGGCTGCTTGCATCAAAGCGGTATAGTTCACCCCGTCGTAAGCTTTGGACGCTAGTTTTTCAATCGTAGGTGGCATGGGCGGTTTATTTACCATATTCCTCAGCAGTCTCGATATATAGGTGGCGCTTACACCGCTGTGTAAGGCATATTGATTTATCGACCGGTCACCCATAGCTTCAGCCAGCAGGCAGGCAAATTTCTCCTTGTCAAATTTACGGGTCATAATTTAACATCGCTCCTTTAATTCCAGTATATAGACGGTATTAACCACAGGCAAGGCACCGGAAATTGCTCGCTAAAAATTAGTGTTGACTACAGTTTACAGCTACGCTAAACTGTAGTCAACACTAATTACATTCAGCGCCAACTGTAGTTAATAGTATAACGGGCCGGGTGCCGGGGTGCCTCAATCCGGGTAAGTATGTATACAGTTTTGGGAGGGAGTAGATGTGGTGCAGTATGCGGGCTGCGGTAAGGGTGATAGGAAATTTGTCAGAATAAGCCGCCGGAAAAAAAGAGTAAATATTCCGGTCCCGAAAAAAGTTCATCCGGGCCGGGGAGAACCTGCCGGGGCCTGTTATATTTGCCGTTATCGGCCGTGCTGCGGTTGCTTTCCCATCCCCCTCACCGGCGCCGAAGCGGAGTGGATGCAGTTGGATCCCCGGTACCTGGCCCGGGGCAGGCGGGTGCTGGCCCGGGGACCGGATGGCCTCTGTTTCTACCTCAACAACGGCAGTTGCCGAATCTTGAAGGACCGTCCGGCGGCCTGCCGGGTGCACACCGGCGCGGACATAAAAGTACTGCCGGGGAGTGGTTCGGTTGGTGCAATAATAAAATGCGCGGAGGAAGTTTTGAACTATAAAGTGGAAAGGTGAAAAGCTGGAAAGCTGGAAAGCTGGAAAGTTGAAAAGGGGGTAAATCAGATGAAAAAGCATGATCGACAGATGTTATTTGCCAAATTAGCGCCGGTGCTTTTTCTGATATTTACCGGTTGTATACAGGTGGGAATATCGCAATGGGGGAACCCAACCATACTTGATGAGCAGGTGCTGGATGCAGTCCAAAGCGGGACGGCAGTATCCGGGAAAACCACGCAAGGGGACAGTGTTTCTCAAGATAAGAATTCAGTGCCGGACTTACTTTCAGTTACGGTGGCTGATGTTGTGGACGGTGACACGGCTTACGTTGTCCTGGACGGAAATAAAAAAGAAAAAGTACGTTTCATTGGTGTGGATGCTCCTGAGTTAACCGAATCCGACGGCAAAGAAGCTGCACTTTATGCTGAGAGTCGCTTGCACGGCCGCAGGGTATGGCTGGAAAAAGGTGCGGGTGAGAGAGATAAATACGGCCGGTTGCTGGCTTACGTCTGGTTTTCATCACCGGAGGGCGCCGGTGAGACCGAAGTGCGGGCGAAAATGTTTAATGCGGAACTTCTCCTAACCGGTAACGCCCGGGTAATGACCATTCCGCCTAACCTTAAGTATGCCGGTCTCTTTGAAAAATTCTACCAGGAGGCTCATTGAATGGAGAGGAGCTTTTAAATGGAAAATATTAGATTGCGGCTGTTTTGTGCTAAAGATATCAATCGGGTGAGCGAATTGATTAATAAAACAATTGCCTGGGGTATGAAACTGTTAAAGAAGATTATTTATCGGTTAAAAACGGAGAAAAGCTTCATTTTTATGAAATGGTTAAGAATTTTTAACTTGAGGTAACAATCATCCTCAAACGTTCTAATTGAATACAGGGTTTTATTAAAACGTCGTTTACCGAGGCATTCATACAACGTACTAAATCAGCTTTACTGATTTCCTCTGCATATACAATTAACATGCAGTCATGCAATTCCTTGATTCTATGCAATAACTTAAAATCATCATTTTTGGCGAATTCTAAAGATACAAACACTATTTTAGGCTTTTGTATAACGATAAAAGTAATTATTTCATCTTCTTTTTCGAATTCATGCACCACACAATCAAGTTGCCATAAATTAAATTTTAAATTATATCTGTTAGTTGGGTTATTATCTATAAGTAAAATATTTTGCGGTTTAATAAAATAACCTCCTTTATGATTATGATAAGGAGGGTCATTGCCTGGGTGTATTCATCCCGCATCCGGAGGCAACTGGCTGTCATAGACATAATAATAGCCCTTAGACCCTCTAGCTTTGCGTCACTGCCTTTCGGCAGGTTTGCCCGACAGTATTTTTTTAATATTAATAAGTATACGGGAGTTTGGTCCGGATTGTAATGGGCAAATATTCCTGAATTAATAGGACCATGGTCCTTTCTGTATGATGATATAAACCTGATTGCCTTTGCATATTGTAGTTAATAATGCTGTCAGGTGCAGGTGTTAAATTATGGATGATTTTCTTTACTATGTATATATGCTGTCTCCCGGTTTAATCGTAGTGTTGATAAATGAGTATGTCGGCTCGTATCATAAGCCCAGGTATACCAATATAGAAAAAATACTCATCTCGATTATTTTTTCCCTGCCGGTTTTGATAGGAAACCTTTTTATTGTAGCGATAAAATACGGTAGTTTAGAATCAGCCAACCTGGATAAGCTATTGGAAGAAATTTACACACTTAGCGGGTTGTTGTTTTACACGGTTTCAAGTTTGCTGCTGGCTGGTGTGGTTAGTTACTGCTGGAACAGTTATGTCAGAGATTGGTCAATTGACTTTATTAATAAAATCAGACTTAAAAAAGGTAAGGCTGGGTTGAACAAAAATTCTATTGTTTGGGAAGACGCTTTTCACCAGAATGATGCCCAGGCCGTAGAGGTAATGTTAAAGGAAGGATCTGTATTCGGCAGTCCGGTAAATGTATCTGAAAATGTTTCTGAAGAGCGGTGCTTGCTGCTTTCAGTTTCGCAGGAAGTGGAAGCGATAGTTAAAAAATATAAGATTCCTTTGGAAAAAGTTTATGTTGATACTAAAAGCGGCATCGCGGTTAAAATATTTAATACTGATGAATTCAAAAAAGCTTATAAAACAGAAAAGAATAAAATTATTTATTGATCAGATTTATTTTTTTCCGGTGGGATGATAGGCTTTTTTTCAATCGAATAGACTTCCTTTTTCGGCAGGCGGCTACTACTGTTGTCTTTTGGTTCTTTTTTGGTTGGTTCCGGCCGGGGCTTGTTTCCGGTCATTAATTAACGCTCCTTTTTTCTTAGTATATTCATGCTTAAGCTTTAGGTAAAAAAGAAAGGTAGGAATAAAATATAATTATTCCTACCGGTATTTGCCGGGACCTTGATTTTTTTATACCTACCTGGACAAAGTGGGTTTCAGGTCAGGTTGTCATTTTTAATATCTTCGATCAGCAGGTCGAGTGCCCTGGCAAATATGCCGTTGTAAATACCGTATAATTCCTGGACGGTAGTTTCTTTGGTAACATTTACTTGCAATTCATCTAAAGCCTTGCCGATATACTTTGCCCCCGGGCTGACATTTTGCAAAAAATAACTTAAATCCACCATACTACCCCCTCGCTTTTTGATACTGGACACTTCTACAGTAAGTACTACTATCCCTTTCAGGGTTAAAAAATTCACAATTTAATTGTTTGTCGAAAAAATAAAGAAAATATTATTTTCGAAATAAAGGGAAAATATATCTCAAAAAAGAAAAACATATACTTAGTGGCAAATTGTTGAGACCGTTAAATTGAAAGGATGGGTTTATATGTATTTAAACAACCTTTTTGTTTTTGGCACTTTGCTTCCCGGCCTGCGAAACTTCAACCGTTTTATCAAGGACCACAAGCCGGAAATTTACCAGGCAAAGGCTAAAGGGGTTATGTATTATCTTCCCGAAGACGACTATCCCGTTGTTCTCGAAGGTGAAGGAGAGGTAAAGGGGGTTTTATATAAGACCAGAGATTTGGCTATAATCCTGCCGGAGATAGATGAAATTGAAAAATACACCGGGGTTGAAAGCCAAAGCCTTTTAATCAGAGAAATTAAAGATGTAGAAATTTTAGAAACCGGGGAAAAAGTAAAGGCACATATATACTTGTGGCCGCCTTCCAAGGCAAAGTGGCTCAAGGAAAACGGGGTAGTCATTCTGGATGGTGATTGGGCCAGGTTCTTGGAGAAAAAAAAATAAATAATCTTTTCCGGGTCACTTTTTTACATAATTATCCCATAAATAAGTGCCGATATGGTTTAAAACTCTTTTCAAACCCTTGACGTCTTTCAGGGTATATCCCCGGCCCCAGTAATCTGTGAGCCTTTCGTTTAATTTTGTAAAGCCGGCCGGGCCGGTTACCATCCAAAGATGGACGTAGGCTATATTTTGAGGATCACAACTGTGGTTGTGGTCTTCTTTATGGGTTATCCGGAAATCGCGCAGGGCCTTTTTAGCTTCTACCCAGGAAAGCGTTCCTTCTTCCGGGGGCACTTCATTGCCGCAGGTTTCACAATAAAATTTAAATTTCACTTTGTCCCAACTCCTTTTCGTAACGATTATACAGAAGACCGGTTATCCAGGCAATAGTTCCTGAATTTTAAATACATCTTTCTAAATTTTAAAATTTATAAACACAAATAAGAATACCAGGCCTATTTTTAAAAAATAGCTAATACTATATTATTCTTAATATATCATCAGCGTAATTCTTAAAAATTTATTTTTTCCGGAGGTGCTGTATCCCTGCAACGCTTTATGATTGCACCGGATATCCGTGTTTGCATGGCACCCGTTTTGCATATATACTGCATGAAAAGTTTTATTTTTTTTTAAGAGGAGGGGGTGCATATATAGAATAATTTTATTTGGGAGCTATCTTGTCAGAGATAGCTTTTTTTGGTAAGCCCGGGTCGTCTGCCGGTCAAATATGCCCGGGACATTTACCGGGGTTACCGGGAGGGTGAGTTGTCGTTGAAGTTGTGGTTAAAGTGGTTTTGTTTTGAGGTTTGAGCTTGAAAAGGCGAGAAAATTGCAATTAAGAGATTTTTTTATTCATTCTTAGAGATGATTTTAAAGGATGATGTTTTTTGTGTTTGTTTATTGATTTTTACCTGTAAATGTTCCGTGGAAAGGAGAATAAAATGGAACTTGCGAAGACATTACAAGTCACATTAAATAAAAAAGCAAATCCAAAGACGGACCTTTATGTTGACTTGGCCCAGTCTTTGAGCGGGGTCTTTCTTGTAGGTTTTCTGTGGATGCACATGCTTTTTGTGGCCACAATCATAGTCAGCCCTGAACTGTTTAATTCATTGTCGGAAGGTTTGGATAAGTATTACCTGGCTCAAGTAGGTATTCCGGCGACCATTCTGCTTATTATATGCCATATCTTTTTAGCCGGTCGCAGGGCACCGATGCGCCTGCGCGATATGAGGATAGCATGGCGTATGACAAAAATGATGGGGCATGCAGACACGTGGATTTGGGCCGGTCAGGTAATTACCGCATTGCTGGTTGGTATTTTTGCCAGTATGCACCTTTGGACGGTTTTGACCCAATGGCCGCTCAGGGCAGCCACAAGTGCCGCGCGTGTGGCCAGTGTCGGTCCGGCTGATCCTTCATGGGGCGGATTTACCTTCCCGTTCATGATCGTGTTTTATGTAATTTTCCTGCTTGTTGGTGAGTATCATGCCGGGTTCGGCCTATACCGCATTCTGGTCAAGTGGGGATGGTTTGAACGGCATAAAATGGGATACGTTTTGAAAGGTATTACCGTTATTATTGTCGCACTTGGTTTTATAGCACTTTATACGTTCACTAAAATTGCAGGAGGGGGTGCCTAAATGAGTGCGAAAAATGCTTATATCTGTGATGTATTAGTAGTCGGCGCCGGCCTTGCTGCAGAGCGTTCCGCCGTTGAAGCCGCGGAAGCCGGTTTGAACGTTATTATTTTAAGTCTCGTTCCGCCGCGCCGTTCTCACAGTACTGCCGCCCAGGGCGGTATGCAGGCTTCACTTGGGAATGCCGCCCTGGCTAAAGGAGACAACCCGAAAATTCACTTTGAGGATACGGTAAAAGGTTCTGACTGGGGTTGCGACCAGGAAGTTGCCAAGATGTTCTGCGAGACTGTCCCCATCATGATTAGGCAGTTGGATTACTGGGGCGTTCCCTGGAACCGGGTTACGGCCGGCAAGAAAAAACTGCCTTCGGGTATTGAAGTCGAAGATACCAAGGATAAGGAAGGCCTGATCACCGCTCGTGACTTCGGCGGCGTGGCCAAGTGGCGCTGCTGTTATACTTCGGACGGTACCGGACACACCGTGCAATTTGTGGTGGATACGGTGGTCTGTAAACTGGGGATACCCGTTCATGACCGGATGGAAGCCATTGCCATCATTCATGACGGGGAAACTTGCTACGGTGTGGTGGCCAGGTGCCTGCGCACGGGCGAGCTGAATGTCTATCTTGCCAAGTCTACCGTTATTGCGACCGGTGGTGCCGGCCGGATATATGCCGCATCCACCAACGCCGTTATTAACGAAGGTACCGGCGCGGCCATTGCCCTGAACACGGGTTTGGTTCCTCTCGGCAACATGGAAGCGGTTCAGTTCCACCCCACCGGGATGCCCCCGGTATTTATCCTGATGACTGAAGGTGCCCGCGGTGACGGCGGTTACCTGCTGGATAAGAACCTGCACCGCTTTATGCCCGATTACGAGCCGAAGAAGAAGGAACTTGCCTCCCGTGACGTCGTTTCCAGGCGCATGATTCAACATATCAGGGCGGGTTACGGCGTACAGAGCAAGTATGCTCCGCAGCACCTGTGGTTGGATATCCGTCACCTGGGCCGCCAGTGGGTCTGGACGAACCTGCGTGAAATAGCGACCATCGCCGGGAACTTTAACGGACTGGATCCAGCCAAGGACCTGGTGCCGGTGGTACCTACGCAGCACTATACCATGGGTGGCGTGCGCACCAACAAGTGGGGTTATGCCTACGGTCTGAAAGGTCTCTTTGCCATCGGCGAAGCTGCCTGCTGGGACCTGCACGGGTTCAACCGCCTTGGCGGAAACTCGCTTGCTGAAACGGTTACCGCCGGATATATTGTCGGCAAACAAATTGTTAAATACACCCTTGGTGCTACCCAGGACTTCAATTACAAGCTGGTTGAAGATTTCGTCAAGCAGGAAGAAGAACGGATCAAGAACCTCATTTCCGGTAAGAACGGTAAGGAAGACGTTTTTGAGATTAGAGATGCCATGCAGCAGACCATGATGGATCACGTTCACATCTTCCGGACCGGCCCCAGCTTGGAGCAGGGTGTGGCAAAACTTCAAGAACTATACAGGCGTTCGCTGAAGATTGGCCTTCATTCTTCCGGTCAGGGAGCCAATCCGGAACTGGCTCAGGCTCTGCGTATGCCCGGAATGCTCAGGACAGCGCTGTGTGTTGCCTACGGCGGGTTGATGCGTACCGAAAGCAGGGGCAGTCACTTCCGGGAGGACTATCCAAAACGGGATGATGCTAACTGGCTCAAGCGGACACTGGCTTACTGGAAAGAAGGAGCCGACCTGCCCACGCTTGACTACGAGCCTGTTGCTTGTCCAATTATGCCTCCGGGTGACCGCGGATACGGTGAAGCGACTGCGGGCCCCAAAGGCAAATAACGTAGTACAAGGAGGGCAAAATGGGAAGACAACTATCATTTTCAATATTTCGCTATAACCCGAATATACCTGGCGATGCGCCCAGGATGCAGGAATACAAGCTGGAAGAATACGAAGGTATGACTTTATTCGTTGCTCTTAATGATATTCGTGAGAAGCTGGACCCTACTTTGATGTTTGACTTCGTATGCCGCGCGGCTATTTGCGGTTCGTGCGCCATGATGATTAACGGAAGGCCCGGGTTGGCCTGTAAGACCATGACCGGGACCTTACCGAGCCGCATCAATTTAATGCCGCTTCCGGTGTTCAAGTTAATCGGTGACCTTTCAGTGGATACCGGAACCTGGTTCAGGAACTTGCAGGTAAGGACCGAATCCTGGATTCATACCAATAAGAAGTTTGATCCGGAGGCCCTGGAAGTAAGGATGGAAAACAAAACTGCCGAGGCTATTTATGAGCCCGAGCGTTGTATTGAATGCGGTTGCTGCGTGGCCAGTTGCATAACCGCCAATATCCGTGATGACTTTCTGGGAGCAACCGGAATAAACCGGGTCGGTCGCTTTTTGATAGATCCGCGTGACGAACGCACTGATGCCGAGTATTTTGAAGTGGTCGGCAGTGAGGAAGGAGCGTTCGGATGCGTAGGCTTGATGGCTTGCGACGATAACTGTCCCATTGAACTTCCACTGCAGCAGCAGTTGGCATTTGTCCGGCGTAAGATGGCCCAAGCCGGGCTGAAACTCGACCTGAAAGGTATGAAGATTTCGTAGCAGTCTTTTTCATAAAAAGCCCGCGCGGGCGGCAGAAGCCCGGCGCGGGCTTTTTATGTTGGGACTTTAAAAAAAGTAAACGCCGGGATGCGCGCGCCCCGGCGGGAGTGCAGGCAGAGCAAGGTACCCTGGGTTGAAAGGGTTTTTCCCAACCTGCAGTTCCATTTTAGCACGGTTTTAAAAGTATGTCTACAGACCTTACATTTTTAACCTTTTTATTTTAAGCGGCTATGTGCGTATTTTTTTGTTTTTGATCATATTTTTAACCTGGGGGGGTTTGAGTGGCAACAGCAGGTTTCTCCGTATTCATTGCTGCTGATATCGAAGGGACGACAGGCTACGTCAATTGGCCCGGCCAACCGCCGGAAGACTCTCGGTCAAAAGAACAGCTGACTGCGGAAGTAAACGCAGCGATTGAGGGAGCGCAGGAAGGCGGCGCGCAGGAAATCATAGTATCCGACATCCACTGGACCAAACAGAATATTAGCGCCGGTGAATTGTCCGGCAGGGCTTCTTTAATACGTGGAACCAAGAGAAAGCTTATGTGGATGGATTTTGTTGAGAGGTGTAATCTTGTTTTACTCATTGGTTTTCATGCTGGTTTCGGACTGGCCGAGGCGGTTTTACCCCATACTATGGACCCAAGGATCGTAAAACTTAAAATAAACGGTTATGATGCCAATGAAGCCTTGATTAGCGCTTTGACCGCCGGGTGTTTCGGAGTGCCCGTGGGTATGGCCTCGGGGGACAGGGCGTTTATAAACGAGGTGCAAAGGTTTTTGCCGTTGATTGAGACGGTAACGGTCAAGGAGGCCAGGGGGAATTTTGCCGCCTTGAACCTGCACCCGGAGAGGTCAACCGGGAAAATCAAGTATGCTGCTAAGACAGCCGTGGAAAAAGGAATTAAGGGTGCGTTCAAACCCTTACGTTTTAATGAACCGGTAGAAATGAACCTGGAATTAGTGTGGCCGGGGTACGCTGATGCACTGAGTCTTGTACCGGGGGTTGAAAGGCGGGCCGGCAGGGAAATATCCTTTACCGGCAGTTGGCTTGACGCGCTGGAGATAATCTCACTGTTTGTTAATTGGATCAGGGTGGTACCGGGTATTTTTGATAAATTCAAGTAACAACTTTCACCGGCAGTACTTGAGTTGTTGATTTTTGATGCAAAATCTTGTTATAATGAATAATATTTTGTATCGTTTTTAATTTTCCGGGAGGGTATGGTCATGCTTTCATTAAATGAGCAATTGGAAATAATTAAACGGGGTGCGGTGGAAATTATTCCTGAGCCTGAACTGGCGGACAAGCTTAAGCGGTCCATCGACAGCGGCAGGCCGTTAATGATTAAATTGGGGCTTGATCCGACAGCTCCGGACATACACCTTGGACATACCGTAGTTTTACAAAAATTGAAACAGTTTCAAGACCTGGGTCACCAAGTGAATTTGATCCTGGGTGACTTCACGGCACGTATCGGAGACCCTTCCGGCAAGTCGGAAACGCGCCGTCAGCTCAACGAAGAACAGGTGCTGGCCAACGCCGTTACTTATGAGAAACAGATTTTTAAAATTCTTGACCGCGAAAAAACCAGGGTGGTTTTTAACAGCCAGTGGCTTGCGCCCTTGAACTTTGCCCAGGTTATCGAGCTTTCGGCCAAGTCTACGGTGGCCAGGATGCTGGAGCGGGATGATTTTGCCCGGCGTTTTAAAGAAAATCTTCCCATAAGTATCCACGAATTTTTTTACCCGTTGATGCAGGGATATGATTCCATAGCCCTTAAAGCCGATGTGGAATTGGGCGGTACGGACCAAAAGTTTAATCTTTTAATGGGCCGCACCCTGCAAAAGGAATACGGGCAGGAACCCCAGGTAGTTTTGATGATGCCGATACTGGAAGGTTTGGACGGGGTAAATAAAATGAGCAAAAGCCTGGGGAATTACATTGGTATTAATGAACCCCCTAGGGAAATGTACGGTAAAACCATGTCACTTTCCGATGAAATGATCCTCAAGTATTTTGAGCTGGCTACTTCGATTTCGCTTGAAGAACTGCGTACCATCGAAGCGGGGTTGAAAAACGGCGTCATGCATCCCAGGGACGTTAAAATGAGGTTGGCCCGTGAAATCGTTGGTCAATATTACGATCATAAGGCCGCACTTGCCGCTGAAGAAGAATTTAAAAGAATCTTTCAGAATAGAGACCTTCCGGATGAAATACCCGGCCTGCAACTGGCAAAAGATGATTTTGCCGACGGCGCGATCTGGCTGCCGAAATTGATTATGCTGGCCAAGATGGCCGGCAGTACCAGTGAGGCCAGGCGCCTAATCCAGCAGGGCGGGGTCAAAGTTGACGGGGAAAGAATTAAAGATCCCAATTATACTTTAAAGCCGGTTTCAAACATGATCATTCAAGTTGGAAAACGTAAATTTACCCGGATCATACTTTAACCGGGAAAAAGCGAAAAGCGCTGTAAAAGGCGCTTTTTTTTTTATGGGTAGTGATTCACTATTTGCTCTCATTTTTTGATATGTGACATAGATTAATATTAGGTTGTTACCAGGTAATAGGTTATCGTTTTACCGGTGCTGAGGCCTTCCTTATGGATAAGGTTTATCAGGGAGGTGGAAGACACTTGTTTAAAAGGAAAAGAACCTTTGCACCGCCGTTAATTATATTGGGTTTAATTATTTTAGCGGCCTGTATTTTGGTGGATTTAGCGCTGAGAGATGCCTTTTACGATATTGCCGAGGTGCGGGCGGTACAGTTGGCGACCGATGCGATCACCGGTACGATACAGCAAGAAGTAAAGGACGAAGGGTTTCGGTATCGTGATTTTATTTACATTCATAAAGACAACCAGGGGCATGTATCCATGATTGAGGCCAATACGGTTAAGGTAAATGAAGTTATCGCCGTTACTACGGCGGCAATACAAGAAACCTTGGAAGATTTGAGGTGGCAGCTTTTTAATATCCCGCTCGGCGAGGTGCTGGGGATACCGATGCTGGCCAATTATGGTCCGCGAATAAATTATAATGTTTTACCGGTAGGTGCGGTCAGGGTAGATATAATTGATAAATTTGAAACCGCGGGGATCAACCAGACCAGGCATAAAATTTATCTGAGTTTTAACACCAATGTACGCATTGTCATTCCGTCCAGGAGCGGCAGGGCGGACGTGACAATTAAGATGCCGCTGGCTGAGAGTATCATAGTAGGGACGGTACCCAGCACCTTTGTCGCTTTGCCTGACGGTATTTTCGGCAGCGCGCTGGTACAATAATAACCCTATTTACCCGCCGCCCGGCGCACGGCGGCTTGGTGGTCGGGATCCACCCTATTAGTACCGTGGGTCCGGCTGTTTAAAAAGTGCAGATCAAAATGGCCGTCAAATTCGTTGCCGGAGATATCCTGGCTCGTTCCGTGGGGCATTCCGGCCATCGAGCAGGCAATGGCCCGCCCGTTAATCAGTAATATTGCCGCCCTGCGCTCCCAACTCCACTGACCGCCGAAACACTCCTTCATAATGCGGGAGTCACCGGCGGTGACCGGTTCGCAATCAGCGTGGTTGGTTCCGAAGAGGCGGTAAATCTTAAATTGACGGCCGGTTGCGAAATCTTGCAGGGTGGCCGTGGTTTTCCGGGCAAATAAATTATTAACGTCAGGCCAGCTGACCAGTTCGCCGGCTCCGGCTGGGCCGGTCTTTTCAGCAGCCCCGGTTTGGGTGGCCTCGGCGCGGGATACCGTTCCCCTGCTTGCCGGCTGGTGAACGGCTTTTCCGGGGATGACCAGGGTTTGCCCGATATGTAAGAAATCTGAACTCAGGCCGTTGGCGGCTTTGATGTTTTCAACGCCGGTACCGAACTTATTGGCGATTGTCCACAGGCAGTCTCCCGCCACCACCGTGTAGGATTGTGCTTCACCGGCGCAAGCAGTGGGGCCCAACCCGGAAAAGACGGTGCCTAAGGCAATACTCAAGATAATCGTTAAAAGAACCGGAGTCCTTGATTTAGTCATTCGCCGCCTCCTTCTACCGGTAATATTTTAAATCTGCTGTTACATTATTCTACAAGATAATATTTTTCCCTGCTCGGCAGGAAAAAATTTCACCGGAAGCAAAAAAACCGGACCTTTGCTTCCGGCTTCCGTTTGCAGGGGAATCAGTGATGTGATAACATAAAAAATGATCGTTCCGGAAGGGGGTAAGCTGATGTCCGGTCATTCCAAGTGGTCAACCATTAAGCATAAAAAAGCTAAAAATGATGCCCAACGGGGTAAAATATTTACCCGTCTGGCAAAAGAAATTATTGTTGCCGCCCGGCAGGGGGGCGGTGACCCGGAACTTAATTTTCGTTTAAAGAACGCCATTCAAAAAGCAAAAGAGGCTAACATTCCTAACGATAACATCATTCGTGCCATCCAAAGAGGGACCGGTGAACTGGGCGGGGAAAGTTATGACGAAATTATTTACGAAGGATACGGCCCGGGCGGCGCCGCCATTATGATTGAAGCCATGACCGACAACCGCAACCGCACCGCGGGTGAAATACGGCACTTATTTTCCAGAAACGGCGGCAACCTGGGCGAAACGGGATGCGTGGCCTGGATGTTCGAGGAAAAAGGGATCATTATTATTGAGCAGACCGGGAATGATTGGCATGAGGATGACTTAATGCTGCTGGCCCTTGATGCCGGCGCGGATGATTTTAAAGCGGAAGATGATGCTTTTGAAGTGATATCGGCGCCCGGTGACCTTCAGACGATAAAAGAAGCCCTGGAAAAAGCCGGGGTGAAGATTGCCCTGGCGGAAGTTACGATGATACCGCAAACCACGGTAGAACTTGAGGGTAAGGAAGCGGAACAAATATTGCGGCTGATGGAGTTGCTGGAAGAACATGATGATGTGCAGAACGTGCATACCAATTTTGAGATATAGTCAATCAAACCAATTAATTGTCTGCTCAAGGGAGGGTTTGCGATAAAAATCCTGCTGCACACCTGCTGCGGGCCATGTGCGATTCACCCCGTGGACTTTTTGAGAGCCGAAGGAATGGAAGTTTACAGTTATTTTTTCAACCCCAACATTCACCCTTATACCGAGTTCGTCAGGCGTAAAGAGACCCTGGAGGAATATGCCGCCGGTACCGGTCTGAAAACCATTATTGATCATGATTACGACCTGGAGGAGTTTATCCGGGGAGTGGTGTACCGGGAAGCACAACGCTGCCGGGTATGTTATGCCCTGCGTCTGGACCGGGCCGCCAGGGTGGCCAAAAAGGGCGGGTTCGACTGCTTCAGCACCACCCTGCTGGTGAGCCCTTTCCAGAAGCACGAGCTGATCCAGGAAATCGGGCGTGCAACCGGGGAGCGGCTCGGGGTTCCCTTTTATTATGCCGATTTCCGGCCCGGTTACCGGGAGGCCGCGGCCCGCTCCAGGGAGTTGAACCTGTACCGGCAGCAGTATTGCGGGTGTATCTACAGTGAAAAAGAAAGATACTACCGCAAGCCGCGCAGGCCGAAAAAGGAGGAGAAATAAATGTGGGAGTCTCTCGCCAAGATGCTTCTGTACTCCGGGGTTATTTTGGTAGTATTAGGGGGGCTGCTGTTGGCGGGCAGTAAACTGACCGGGCTGAGCCGCCTGCCCGGAGACATCTTTATTCAGAAAGAAAATTTTACTTTTTACTTTCCGGTAGTGACCTGTATCGTATTAAGCTTGCTCCTGACCATAATCATCAATTTGATCCGAAAATAAGGACATTTGTCCTCCCAAAACCGGGTTAGACAATTCCCAGAAACTCCTGTAAGCTATAAATAGCAAACGGGAGAGATCCAGAGCAGAGGAGGACAAACCTATGGAAAACGCAATACAAGAGCGCATCCAGGCAAAAACAAGAGACAGCCAGCTATTCGAAATATTTGTCAACCAGTTTGAGTTTTCTCCCAAGACGGCAGATGCCGCCATCAATACAGTCAAAGAAATTTACGAGCTGCATCGCTTTGATCCCGATCGCATGTGTGAAACCGGCCAGATAATCCGGCAGGTTGTTTCAATAAAAGCAAAGCACGGTCCCCGGCTCCGCGAACTGCCTAAAGTAACAGTAAAGCTTACCGTTGACGTCGGCGCCGAAGATCAAGAAATCTTTCGCAAACATGGCGCGCCCGGCCTGCGAGAAGTACAGATCTGCAGCAGAGCAGTCTAATCAGTTAAGTACGGGAATAACAAAAATTATCGTAAAAACCTTGGAAAAAGTCGCTCCCAATGCGGAGTTTGATCTTAAAGGCTTCAATCACTTGGTCAGGAAAAACACCCATTTCATTGCCTATTTGGTGTTGGGTGGATTAGTGATGAAATCCATCAGTTATTTGTCCCGGGAAGAGGGGGACAGGTGAAGGATGTCCTGATTGATAGCGCCGGGGCGGGTATTGGGATTTTGTTGGGACGGTTTTTTTGATTGTGGAAAGTTTGCCCCTGGAAGGATATTGGTATTATTCGTCGAATAAGTTTAGTACTTCATTTGTTTTTACCGGACAGGGGTGTGGTAATGTTAGTACATATTTTCAGGCTGGTACCGTATGTTTTTTTGACCGTCCTGGCGGTATTGCTGCCGGCGGTGGATTCTTCCGAAGCGGCGGTGCCCGGACTGGTCAGGGTGATCCTGGAAAGGGGTTCTGAAAACCTCGGTTTTAAAGTAATGGGTGATTATCAACTGGTTGATCCGGATACCGGCAAGACCCTGTCTGAGTTGAAGCAGGGTGATGCGTGGCAGGTGCGTCGGTACGGCAGCCGGATTGAACTGCAGGGCCGGGGTACCCGCCTGGGACCTTTTAACGGGCCGGTGGCGGTGCGGGAAGTGAGCTTCCATATCGGTATCGTTTCCGGAAACGGAAACAAGGTGGAAAAATATTCCCGTGACGATTTGGTGGTCCTGGGAGGCGACGGCGGCCCGGTTGCTTTGGGAAAAACGGGTCCGGCGGTGAGTTTTGCCGGCGGAATCGCGTCGCTGACCGGAGCGGCGGAGGGATTGAATCTGGTAGCTTTGACCGGAAGCGAAGGCACCGTGCGTTACCGCGGCGGTATGGAGTTCCGGGTGGAAAACGGTGAGTTGGTTGCGATAAATGAGCTTAATATTGAGGATTACCTGCGTGGGGTCGTGCCGAAAGAAATGCCCTCCAAGTGGCCGGTAGAAGCTTTAAAGGCCCAGGCGGTGGCTGCGCGCAATTATGCCATGCAGCGGGTCGAAGCCACCCGCGGCAGTAGTTATAATGTTTCCAGCGACCGGCTCAGCCAGGTTTACGGCGGTTATGACGCGGAATCACCGGCGACAAACCGGGCGGTTGATGAAACCAGGGGGTTGGTGATGGAGTATGGCGGCAGGTTGATTACCGCTTTTTTCCATTCCAGCAGCGGCGGCAGCACGGAGAATTCGGAAGATATCTGGGATAACCCGCTTCCTTACATCAGGAGCCGGGAGGACCCCTACGATAAAAATGACCGGTATTACCACTGGCGGGTTGACTATACTGCTGACCAATTGGCGGAGCAGTTGCAGTCATACGGTTACGACTTTGAAAAAGTTGCCGATCTTGAAGAACTGGCCCGGACCTCTTCCGGCCTGCGGGTGGAAAAAATGGCCGTGACGGGAACGGATTCCACGGGAAGGTCCGTGCGGACGGTAATTTCCAATGCCGACAAAGTGAGGTTTGCCCTGGGTTTGAAGAGCGCCATGTTTACCATGAACAAGGTTTATGATCAGGATAAAAAATTAAGCGGCGTGGTTATTAACGGTAACGGCTGGGGCCACGGCCTCGGCATGTCCCAGTGGGGGGCCCGGGGTATGGCGGAACAAGGTTATAATTTCCAGGATATTTTGAAATACTATTATACAGGAATCAGACTGGACTCCGGTTACGGCAGGTCCCCGTTGCCTTAACCGGGGGGGGCCTGTTTCCGGAGCCCGAGGTGTGGGAGTTTGAGAGCGGTTGAATATTTCCGATTTTGATTATTTCCTCCCGGAGGAACTTATTGCCCAAGAGCCGGTTAAAAACCGGGAGGCTTCCCGGATGATGGTGGTTTCCCGGGACGGCGCGGGGTTTGAACACTGCCGGTTTAAAGACCTGGTCAATTACTTGAAGCCGGGAGATGCCCTGGTTATAAATGACACCAAGGTTATTCCGGCGCGTCTCATGGGTGAAAAAGCAGGGACCGGGGCTAAAATAGAAGTATTGCTTTTAAAGCAGTTGAACGCAACAAATTGGGAAGTCCTGGTAAAACCCGGCCGGCGAGCGGCGGTAGATACGACCGTAAATTTCGGCGGCGGACTCCTGTCAGGCCGGGTTACGGGCAAAACCTCTTACGGCGGCAGAATAGTTGAGTTTAGTTTCGCGGGTCCCTTTGAGGAAGTTTTGGACCGGGTAGGAGTTATGCCCCTTCCTCCATACATAAAGAAGCCCCTTTTGGACCAGAATCGTTACCAGACCGTCTATGCCCGGCAGGCAGGTTCGGCTGCGGCCCCTACCGCCGGGTTGCACTTTTCACAGGAATTGTTGGACCGGATCGGGGAGCAAGGGGTCTCCGTGGTCAGGGTGCTGCTGCACGTGGGGCTGGGCACATTTCGTCCGGTGACAGTAACAGATATTCGCCGTCATCACATGCATGCCGAATACTATGCAATCGCGCCGGAGACAGCAACCAGGATTAACGAGACTAAATGCCGGGGCGGCCGGGTAATCGCCGTCGGCACTACTACCACCCGCTGCCTGGAAAGCGCCGCGGGAGATGACGGAAAGCTGCTTTCGGGTTCCGGCTGGACCGGTATCTTTATTTATCCGGGTTACCGGTTCAAAGTAATCGACGGCCTGGTAACCAATTTCCACTTGCCCCGGTCGACATTGTTGATGATGGTTTCAGCGCTGGCCGGGCGGGAGAGGATTCTTTCGGCATACCGTGAGGCGGTGCGGGAAAATTACCGTTTCTTCAGTTTCGGGGATGCCATGTTGATCATCTAATATCGGAGGAATTTATGGCCGTCAGTTTTACCGTCACGCAACGGGACAGTACCAGCCGCGCCCGCCTGGGTATCCTGCATACTCTCCACGGAACCGTGGAAACCCCGGTTTTTATGCCCGTGGGGACCCAGGCCACGGTGAAAACCATGACTCCGGAGGAAGTGCAGGAAACCGGCGGTGAAATCATTTTAAGCAATACTTACCACCTTTATCTGCGGCCGGGCCACGAACTGGTACGGAAAGCGGGAGGACTGCACCGTTTCATGCATTGGGACGGGCCCATACTGACCGACAGCGGGGGTTTCCAGGTGTTCAGCCTGGGTCCGCTGTGTAAAGTGTCAGAGGATGGAGTAACCTTCCGGTCCCACATCGACGGGTCGGAGCATTTTTTCAGCCCGGAAAAGGCTATGGAAGTACAAATGGCCCTGGGTTCAGATATTGCCATGGCTTTTGACGAATGTGCTCCGTATCCCTGCAGCCGGGAGTACGCGCTGGAGGCTGTGGACCGGACCACCCGCTGGGCCGGACGCTGCCTGGACGCACATCGCCGGGAGGATCAGGGGGTGTTCGGTATTGTCCAGGGGGGCACCTTCCCGGAATTACGGGAAAAGAGCGCCCGGGAACTGATTGAACTTGATTTTCCCGGTTATGCTATTGGAGGGTTGAGTGTCGGCGAACCGAAACCCTTGATGTTTGCCATGCTGGACCACACGGTGCCGTTACTGCCGGAGAACAAACCGCGCTACCTGATGGGCGTCGGCTCTCCCGACTGCCTGGTTGAGGGCGTGGCCAGGGGCATCGATATGTTCGACTGCGTGTTGCCGACCAGGATCGCCCGCAACGGCACTGTTTTTACCGGCCGGGGCAAACTGGTGGTACGGAATGCCGAATATGCCGGCGATTTTTCGCCGCTGGAACCTGGTTGCGGCTGTTATGCCTGCCGCCATTATACCCGGGCGTATATCAGGCATTTAATTAAGAGCGGTGAGGTTCTGGGAATTCGTCTTACCACCATTCATAACTTGTATTATATTTTGAATTTGATGCAGCAAATTAAGGAGGCGATCCGCAAAGGGAAAATAAATGACTTCAGAGAAGAATTCTTAAAGCAATACCGGGATACTTAATTATTTTTTATTTCCGGGTAAAAAAGGAATTTTTGCCATAAAGGAAGAACTAAAATTTAAACGGGAAGGGAGGGCTTTAGGAGTGCAACAATATACCCAACTGCTGTTCATAATCGGGATGTTTGCCATTCTGTACTTTTTGATGATCCGGCCCCAGCAGCAGCGTCATAAAAAACACCAGGAGATGATTAAGAATCTTAGGATGAATGACCGGGTCGTCACTATAGGTGGGATTTACGGTACCATCGTTAAGATAAAGGATACTTCCTGTATCTTGAGAGTGTCCGATAACGTCCGGATAGAATTGCTGAAAAGTGCCATATCCCAGGTTGACAGCGGGGATGAAGAGGACAAAGACAAGGAGTAGGCAAAAGAGAGTAGGCGGTGGTCTACTCTCTTTCTCCGGCTCAGATTTATAAAATCATAAGCAACCGGCAAAAATGTCTTTTGCCGATAGATAGAGGGGGTTATCATTTATGATCACCCTGGAAGATATTAAAAAAGATCCCGTTGTTGATACTTTTATCCGTAAAGGTAATCAGTACTTAGGAGTGATTGGTTTTACGGAACATAGTTACCGCCACGTTAACCTGGTTTCCAATATTGCCAAAAATATTCTTGAGCGGTTGGGTTACCCTAAGAGGCAGGCCGAACTGGCCTCCATTGCCGGATACTTGCATGACATCGGGAATGTCATCAGCCGTAACAGCCACGGGATATCCGGCGCTGTGATCTCATACCCGATCCTGATGCAGATGGGGATGCACCCCGATGAATTAGCAACCGTGATTTCGGCGGTTGCCAACCACGAGGAACAATACGGTCATGCGGTCAACAGTGTGGCGGCGGCTTTGATCATTGCCGACAAGTCGGATGTGCACCGTTCCAGGGTACGCAATGCGGATTTTGCCACCTTCGACATTCACGACCGGGTAAATTACGCCGTGGAGCACTCTTTCCTCTGGGTTGCCGAAGATAAACATACGATCACCATGGAATTGACTATCGACATCGATATCTGCCCCGTGATGGAATATTTTGAAATATTTTTAAGCCGCATGATTATGTGCCGGAGGGCGAGTGCTTTTTTGAAATGTGATTTTGAATTAGTGGTTAACGGGGCTAAACTGTTGTAAACTGTTGTAAACTGTTGTAAACGGTTTATTCAGCTGATTGTACGAGGGGGAATATACAATATGAGGTGGGACAAACTCCTTAAACTGGCGGGCATAATCCTGGTGGTGGCTGCTGTCGCGGTCGTGACGATACGGCCGGTATTTCCGGGAGTAAAATGGCTGCCCCTGACTAAATTAATTAACCTGGGCCTGGACTTAAAAGGCGGGGTTCATGTTGTGCTGGAGGCCGAGGAAACGCCCGAGGTGCCGGTTACGCAGGCGCGGGTCAGCCAGGCGATGGCCATTATTGAAAACCGGGTCAACGCTTTCGGGGTATCCGAGCCGCTCATTCAACAGGAAGGTTCCCGGCGGATTATTGTTGAGCTGGCCGGGATCAGTGATCCCGATCAAGCCGTGAGCAACCTGATCAGGACCGCCTACCTGGAGTTTAAAACCGAGGACGGAACCACCGTACTCACCGGCCGGCAGTTAAAGGATGCCATGGAAGTCAAGGACTCTCAAAGCGGGCAGGTCAGGGTAAACCTGGAGTTCGAACCGGACGGGGCCAAGGCTTTTGCCGATGTCACCGCGGCCAATGTAGGTAAACGTATCGGGATTTACCTGGACGGAGGATTGCTCCAGGCGCCCGTGGTAACCGAGCCCATACCCAGCGGCCGGGCGCAGATCACCGGGTATGAATCCCTGGAGGAGGCGCATAACATTGCCATCCTGCTTCGTTCCGGTGCCCTGCCGGTGAAGCTGGAAGTTATGGAAAAAAGAACCGTGGGGCCGACCCTGGGCGCCGATTCTCTGGAAAAGTCAATCAAAGCCGGTATTGTCGGTTTAATCGCAATTTTAGCTTTTATGGCAATTTATTACCGCGTTCCGGGCCTGGTGGCGGACCTGGCCCTGGTTATTTACGGCTTGCTGGTGTTTATGGTTTTTGCCGCCTTCCACGTAACCATGACCCTGCCGGGAATAGCGGGTTTTCTCCTGTCCCTGGGTATGGCGGTGGATGCCAACGTGATTATTTTTGAGCGCCTGAAGGAAGAGTTGTGGACCGGTAAATCGCTGCATGCGGCGATTAATGCCGGTTTTAAGCGGGCTTTCGTAGCCATATTGGATGCGAACGTTACCACCCTGATTGCCACCGGCGTCCTTTATTACTTCGGAACCGGACCGGTCAAGGGGTTTGCCCTGACGCTGTCCATAGGTATTTTGGCCAGCATGCTTACCGCCATTTCCATGACCAGGTGGCTTTTACATCTTGCTGCCGGCAGCAACCTGGTGCGTAATGTTAAAATGTACGGGGCGTAGGGGGGATCGATTTGAGATTAAGAGATAAAATGCCTTTCCATTTTATCAAGTTGAGGCGGATCTGGTACGCCATTTCCGCGGTGATTATTCTGGCGGGGATAGTTTCTCTTGCCACCAGGGGGTTGAACCTGGGGATTGACTTTACCGGCGGCAGTCTGCTTGACCTAAATTTCAATCAGCCGGTTACTGTTCAGCAGGTCAGAGAAGTCCTCGGGGATTTCGGACTGGAAAGCGCGTCCATCCAGCAAAGCGGAGAAAACACATTTCTGATCAGAACCAGGGAACTTTCTGAAGCAGAAAATAATAACCTGATTCAGTCGCTAGAAGAGAAAATCGGGGAAGTTAACGTGCGGCGCAGCGAGCGGGTCGGCCCGGTGATCGGGCGGGAGTTGATTCAAAAAGCCGTCCTGGCGCTTGTGGTTGCCGCTGTGCTTATGATTATATATATCACCTGGCGTTTTGAATTTAAACAGGGTATTGCCGCCATTGTCGCCGTGCTGCACGATGTGCTGGTTGTATTGGGTGTGTTTTCTATATTGCAGCTTGAGGTAAACAGTGCCTTCGTGGCGGCGATTCTTACCGTTATAGGTTACTCCATAAATGATACCATTGTCATCTTTGACCGCATCCGGGAAAATGTTCTCTACATGAAAAAGGGCATGGCCTTCGAAGACGTCATTAATGCCAGTTTATGGCAGACACTGGCCCGTTCAATAAACACGGTCCTGACGGTGGAATTCATCCTGGTGGCCCTGCTGTTTTTAGGCGGCGCCACCATTCAAGCCATGGTTATTGCCCTGTTGGCAGGTGTCACCAGCGGTGCTTATTCTTCGATCTTTACCGCCAGCCCGGTATTTTTCGACTTGAAAAGAACCGAGCGCCGGCCCGGTGCAGCCAGGGCTTAGAGCTTGCTTAAATGATCAGCTTAAGTTAAACTTGGGCTTGCAGGCGAAAAAGCTGCTCCCGCGGGAGCAGCTTTTTTTAAAATTATAAGAGCATTTCCGGCAGGAAGGTGGCAATTTGGGGAAAAGCGATCAGGAGCGCCAGGCATGCAACCAGTGCCGCCAAAAAAGGCCAGATCCCCTTGAAGATTTTTTCCAGGGGCACGTCGGGTGCCACGCCCTTAATGATATAGACATTCATGCCTACCGGCGGCGTGATCACGCCCATGGCCACCACCATCACCACGATAACCCCGAACCAGATCGGGTCGTATCCGAGAGTATTAACCACCACCGGATAAAAAATCGGGATGGTAAGCAGCACTAGTGCCAGCGCGTCGATAAAGCAGCCGAGCAAAAGGTAGATCAGCAGGATGATCCCCATTATGACAAACGGCGGGAAGGACAGGGCTCCGGCCCACGCGGCCAGTTCAAAGGGTACCCTGCTTATGGCCATGAAGCGTCCGAAAATCATGGCCCCGGCAACCATCAACATGATCATGGCGGTGGTTCTGGTAGTTTCAAACAAGGAATTTTTAAAATTATCCCAATTGAGGCGCCTGCCCAGCAGGGAGACTCCCAGAACCCCTGCGGCTCCCACCGCTCCCGCCTCGGTTGGGGTAAACCACCCGGCAAAAAGTCCTCCCGTGGAAATCATGAAGACTATTAAAACCTCGGACAGGCCGCCCCTGAGGGCCTTAATTCTTTGTTGCCAGCTTTCTTTCGGGCCTGCGGGACCCAGGTGAGGGTTGCGGGAAGTCAAAATAAAGATTACGGTCATGTATGAAAGCATGAGCAGCACTCCCGGGGCAATACCCGCCATAAAAAGGGTCCCGATCGACTGCTCGGTTGCCATACCGTAAACTATAAAGACGACACTGGGCGGAATCAGGACTCCCAGCACTCCTCCGGCAGCAATACTGGCCGTGGCCAGCGAGGTATCGTAGTTAAACTTTTTCATTTCCGGCAGGGCGATGGCTCCCATGGTAGCAGCCGTTGCCGTGTTTGATCCGCAAATCGCGCCGAAAACCGCGCACGCGGCCTGGGTCGCTACCGCCAATCCTCCCGGAAGGTGACCGATCAGCTTATAGGCAAAGACATAAAGCCGGGCACCGATCCCGGAATAAAAAGCAAGAAACCCCATCCACACAAACATCGCGATCACACTCAGTGAGTAAGAAGAAAAATTGTTGAATATCTCCTTAGCCACCATGCTGCACCCCGCCGCAGTTGACGTCAGGTAGCTGAACCCGGCAAAGCCCACCATGGCCATGGCAAAAGCAATGGGCACCCGTAACGCCAATAACATGAAAAATAAAGCGATACCAATTATTCCGGCAAGTAAGGGACTCATCTTATCGCCTTCCCGGTGGAGTCGGTAAATTCGGACAGCGGTGCCAACCCGGCGGAGAAGATACCCGGGAGGAAGACTCTTGCCGCATCCATTAACCGGACTACCTGTACGAGACACAGTACCAGGAAACCCAGGGCCAGGAGGTAGATAACCGGATAAACCGGTACCTGGGCGGTTGCAGAGACCACGCCGTTTGCCGCCATACCGGCGGCGTAGTGACCCAGGTGCCAGGCCGTCAGGCTCCAGAATCCCAGGGTTAATAAAGTAGTCAGCAGGTCAACCGCTGCCTGCAGTCTTAAAGGGAGGCGGTCCATTACGAATCCCACCGCGATGTGACCGTTTTGCCAGGCACAATGAGCCAGGGCCAGCCCGATCCCCAGGGCGGTCAGAAAACCGACCAGTTCGTAGGTTCCCAGAATTGGCCGACCGTATATTGCCCGCAGCAGGATATTGAAAACCACCAGGATCATTACGCCTGCGATGCAAAATCCCGCTGCTTTATCCAGTTGCTTGCTTAATTTTTCCACCAATTCAGTAAACTTGGTCATAACCCGGTTCCTCCCGTAAGAAAATTACTTGTATTCTTGGTTATATTGGTCAGCCAGTTCTTTGACTGTGTCCAAAATTTCTTGTCCCGGCAGGCCTGATTGATTCATTTTGGCTATAAAATCGTCCTGGATCGGTTTAACGAGGTTGATCCAGCGGTCAACTTCCGCTTGCGGGAGGGTAATGGTTTCCATACCCATTTCATCCACCGCCCATTCTAAAGCCGCTTCGTTCTGTTTATCCCATAAACCCACGGCCACTTTTTCGAAATAAGTTTCATTGACTTCTTCAATCGCCTGCTGAATATCCGGAGACAAGGAATTCCATTTGTCAAGGTTCATCGTAACGAAAAATAAAGTATTGTATAAAAAGGGTGTCCTGGTTAAGTAATCCGTAACTTCGGCCTGTCTCCAGCCTTTAAGCACTTCAACCGGGCCGAGGTTACCCTGGACCACACCTTTGGACAGGGCTTCGTAGGCTTCCGACTGGGGCATGGCTACAGGTGTGGCGCCCAGTGCCTCGAGAGTTTTGGCGCTTAATCCGGTGGCTCTTATTTCCAGCCCTTTCAGATCTTCAATGTTCCGGACGGGAACTTTGGTATACAGGTCTCCGGGGCCGGTGGTAAGTACCATCATTAACTTGGTATCCTGTACTTCCTGCGGGTTAAGTTTCTTGATTCCTTCCCAGGCCACCTTGCCGGCGACCTTGGAGTTGGCGTATTTGATACCCGGCAGCTCAAAGGCTTCCAGCACCGGGAACCGGCCCCGGGTGTAGGAAAAACAGGAAAGACCGATATCGGCAACCCCGGTAACCACTCCGTCATATGTAGCGTCCGCTTGAAGCAGGGTTTGACTGGGATAGCTTGTGATCAGCACTCTGCCGCCGGTAGCTTCTTCAATCGCCTTAATCCAGGGCTGGACCAGGTCGGTTTCAGCCGGGTGGGTGCCGGGAAAGAAATGGGCCAGCCTGAGTTCAATGGTTTCCGGCGTTCCTGATTCAGGGCCGGAAGCACTGTTGGAACAACCGGCCAGGGCCAGCGACAACGCAACTATTAACAGTAGCGTCAATACCTTCTTTCCTGATGGCGCCCTCCGTTGAAAACCACTGCCTAACCGTTCTTTCATAGAAAATCCTCCTTTGATTCTTTTCGACGGCAAATAAAAAAACCCCGGTTAGGAGTTTTAAAGACTTGCGTTACCCCTCTTTTTACCAAGCATAACTTAATAAAACGGGTGCATACCGCATGTTATCCCTGCCGTCCTAACCTTACTACCTTTTTTACGTTTTATACCATAATTTCAAGCTGCTGCAGTCCTGCCGTCCAACTCGTTGCTACCAAAACAACCTACTAGCTATTGTACAATACTACGTATGCAAATGTAAACAAAAAAATTCCTTTGGAACGAAAAAAAGTAAGCGTAAAATAATCCCCACCATAAAAACGGTACATGTTGGTATGAGCTGTGATCCAGCTTTCCAGATTCTGCGACAGAAATGCTTCTACACCTAAAATTCTGTTAAGAAATCATCCGGAGTAATGGCCGGTACAGGTGAGTTTGTGAAGTCTTTGGTGTTGCGTGTAATGATGTAATTCATTTTGGCGCGTTCAGCACAAACAGAGATTAATTCATCCTCAAAGTCACCGACATCTGGATGAAAGGCCTTTCTTACATCTTTTGCTGTGACATCAATAATATCGATAAGCTGCAAAAGGACATCTATAGCTTCATATACTTTTTCCTTATCTTTAAGACAACGGCTTAAAACGTAGTGGATGTCAGTAATGGAATTGGCTGTGACATAGCCTTTTACCTGCTTTGTTTCAACTAAACGTAAAACTCTGGAGGAAAACTGAACAAAGGGCTCTCTGTTTTGAAATATATCTAGGATGACATTGTTATCAATCACTATCTTCATGTTTCTCGAGTCGCTCCCTTCGTGCGTCCTCCATGGTATAACCATCATCAGGGATGATGCCGATCAGCTTTTGTACCAGACTTTTGTCTTTGGGTGGAGTCACCTGAGCAATAGGGACGCCGTTACGGGTGATAATAATTTCCTCCTTGTTGATCATTGCCAGGTATTTACCTAAGTTTTTTTTGAATTCGGTAGCAGTTACCTGTAGCATAAGGACACCTCATTTAAAACATGTTATGCACAACTGCTATTATATTATACTACAGATTGTGCTATTAGTGAATAAATATTATAATGTTGTGCGGAATATTATATGGCCAAATAAAAATAAACGGAAGGGAATCCAGGTGACTCCCTTCCGTTGCTTACTATTTTAATCAGTCTAAGAGCGGGTAGGAACCGTCTTCGTCGTGGACCTCCCGGCCGGTGCAGGGAGGATTAAAAACACACATCATGTGCATTTCGGAAGTAGCCCGCAGGTAGTGTTTTTCATGACCGTCCAGCGCGTATAACGTGCCTGATTTAATCGGGTAAATATCACCCTTTTCGATCACCTCGATTTCTCCTTCACCCCGAATGCAGTATACTGCTTCCAAATGGTTTTTATACCAGATGTAGGTTTCCGTTCCTTCTTTAATAATGGTGTGATGAAAGGAAAAGCCCATGCCGTCTTTCTTTAAGAGGAGCCGGTAGCTTCTCCAGTTTTTTTCATCAATATCATCTTCTGTGCCGATTATTTCATCAATATTTTTGACGATCATTTAAAAATTGGCCCCTTTCTTGGTGCAATTAGATCCTCTTTGCCGGTTTTATTTCATAGCCACGCGCTTGTGGGCGTTTTTATCGGAAACCAGTTTTCTCTTCAACGCTGTCTTGGCAAAGGATTGAACCCTGATGTCTTCTATGCTGTCCTTCAAAATATTTAATCCTTTTTTCAAGCCTGCTTCGTCTATATTAAGAGGAGGCATCAGTTTTATTACTTCGTCGTTTGCTCCGGAGGTTTCCAAAATCAACCCGCGTTCAAAAGCAATCGCGCATATTTTGTTTGCCAATCCTTCAACCTTACACGCAATACCTTGCAAAAATCCTCTGCCGCGCACTTCACCTTTTATTACCGGGTGTTCCTGCACCAGGTTAACCAGGTATTGGCGCATTATTTCCCCCTTATTGATGATTTTCCGGGAGAAGCTGTCATCCTTCCAGTGTTCCAATGCTTCCGCGGCAGTAACAAAAGCTAAGTTATTACCCCGGAAGGTACCGTTGTGTTCACCCGGGGACCAGATGTCCAGTTCGGGTTTAATCAGGTTTATAGCCATTGGCATGCCGTAACCGCTTATTGATTTAGACAGGCATATGATATCCGGGGTAATGCCTGCCGGTTCAAAACTGAAGAAGGTACCGGTGCGGCCGCAACCGGCTTGAATATCATCAACGATGAGCAGAATATCCCAGCGCCGGCAGAGCTCTTCAATGCGCTTTAGCCACTCAAAACTGGCCTCGTTGACGCCGCCTTCACCCTGGACCGTTTCCAGAATGATGGCTGCCGGAAGCGAAACCCCGCTGGAACCGTCTTCTAAGTACTTATCTATCCATTGTACCGTGTCGACATTCTCACCGAAGTATTTATCAAAGGGCATAAATACTGCGTTATGAAGTGGAATCCCCGCCCCTTTGCGTTTCTTGCAGTTTCCGGTAATGGACAGGGCTCCCGTGGTCATTCCGTGAAAGGCATTGGTAAAGCTTATAATCGTACTAACTCCGGTCACTTTACGCGCCAGTTTCAGGGCGCTTTCCACGGCATTGGTCCCGGTGGGACCGGGGAACATAATTTTATAATCCATTTTCCGGGGTTCCAGGATTACTTTCTTGAATTTTTTTAGAAATTCTTTTTTCGCCTCGGTTGCCATGTCCAAACCGTGGGCAATTCCGTCCGCGGTGATATAATCGAGCAGTTTTTGCTTCATTCCCGGGTGGTTGTGGCCGTAATTCAAGGCTCCGGCACCGGAGAAAAAATCAATGTACTCTCTTTTCTTGACGTCCCTTAGCTTGTATCCGCTAGCCCAGTTAAAAACGGTTGGAAAACTGCGGCAGTAACTTCGGACTTCTGATTCTAATTCATCAAACACTTTCATAGGATTACCTGAACCTGTATTCATAAAATTTCTCCTCACTTTCTTAATTTATTTCGGAAATGGGCCGATGCGATACAACATTTCATCTTCATGCTGTCTGCCGGGAAACAACCGGGCGGAAAAGCATTCCGATATTTCGCATGGCACACCCAAACCCTTCGCAAACTTGCGGTAGAGAGAATCGGCAGCTTTATTGGAAGGGGTTACGGTGATTTCATAAAAACGTACTTGTCGGCATGATTCACGTTCGAGCAGGTGCTTTAGCATAGCTATTCCTAGTTTTCGCCGGCGATATGCCTCGTCTACCGCCACTTGCCAGATAAAAAGCACTTCCGGATTGGCCGGAGGGTGAAATGCTGAAATATATCCTGCTATCTTACCGCCGGCATCCGCTACCACGCAGGTGTCGCTGAAATACTTGCTCAGCATGATATAGTTGTAGGGTGAATTCAAATCTAAAACCTTAGTACTTTTTACCAGCTCCCAGATGGCCTTTCCGTCTTCTTCAACCGGAGCCCGCAGTTTTATTTTTTGGAATTGGTCAGTGTTTATTTGTATGTTTATCGCCTCTTCTCAATATTGCAGTTAATGCTTTTATTTAGTTTATATGTAA
>DFAQ01000067.1 GCA_002365865.1 Pelotomaculum sp. UBA3102 | reverse complement strand
TTTACACTACATATTTATGACAGAGTTGAATGACCGCTATCTCGCTTATATCAAGGGATTGCGGCCATTTTTTTGTGGGTTTGGTGTAAAAGTCAGGATTATATCTAATCCTTTTAAGAAAAGCAACTACTTTTTTGGTTTAACCTAAAATTTGTTCCACCTCTTCATCGTCAAGGTCCATAATATAGCGGATACCGGAAACTTCTGCAGCTTCCCTGGTCAAAGCCGTGATGTCATCCCTGGTAATGTATTCCAGGGCAAATTTCCGGGCACCGCACATAAACTGCCTGAGACCCTGTGCCAGGCGCTCGAAGTAACTGTAAACACCGATGGCCCCAACCGGCAGGCTCTCAAAGTCGCCGCCCAGCTTGTCTTTCAGTTCAGCTGCAGCGACAAAGATCTGTTCCACTGACTGACCGTACTTCTTGTACTCGGGCGGAACCTTGCCGCTTTTGATTGCTTCGCCCACAGTCTTACCGACCATAGCGGCAGTGAGAGGTGAACGGGCCATCCCTATGGCTTTAACATACGGTGCGCCCATGGCAAACCCTTTAAACAGGTGATCTTCAAGGGTAAATCCTCCTGCGATGGCTACCGGCGGTACGTAGGCTCCCTTAGCCGCAAGTTTGTCAAGGTATTTGACCATAAGAGCCTGAATGTAAACCGTGGGAACGCCCCATTCATTCATCATCCGCCACGGGCTCATGCCGGTACCGCCGCCTGCCCCGTCAACCGTCAGTAAATCAAGCTTGGCATCAGAAGCAAATTTCACGGCCCTGGCCAGGTCCGCAGGACGGTAAGCCCCGGTCTTAAGCGTGATATATTTTGCCCCGGCTTTACGCAATTCTTCTACCCGGGCATTGAAGCTTTCCTGACTTACCATACCGACCCGGGAATGCCGTTCAAATTCACTGAAAGCACCGGCCTTGTATGCTTCCTGTACTTTGGGATCTTCGGGGTTGGGCAGGACGATATAGCCGCGGCTCTTGAGCAAAAGGGCCCGCTCAAGGGTGTTCAGCTTGACTTCCCCGCCTATATCTTTGGCCCCTTGGCCCCACTTGATTTCCACAGCATCGACACCAAGTTTTTCCAGCGCGTACTCCTGTGCTCCCAGCATTGTATCTTCAACGTTTGCCTGTACGGCAATAAAGCCCTTGCCGTTATACCAGTTTTGGAAGTCTTTAATCCTCTTGGCCAGGTTGGGGGAATGAACTACCCTGCCGTTTTTGATTTCGGAATTGGGATCCATAGCACATACATTCTCCCCAATGACGATACCTGCTCCGCATATTGCAGCACCAGCGGCAAGGTGATCCCAGTTTTGGGCGGCAACGTTGGTAGAACCCATAGCTGCGACAACAACAGGTATGCCCAGCTTAATTTTATCGGTTGCCCCAATCTCGCTTTCCAGGCTGACGGCCGGGAAAATAGCCTTGTCGGAGTCCGCCTCGATCCCCTGCGCGCCTACTGCCGTACCCATAATATTGAAGTGGGAATAATCAACCGGATAATCTTTTTCAGAAGCCGATGTGATTTTCCCAAAAGGCTGCGGGTAAAGCATTTCTTTACCGCGTACGGAAGATTTGCCAATCTCACAGAGGCCGGGACAGCCGTCCAGGCAGGTGACACACATACCGCTGAATTCACACTTGCTGTTTCCTGTGCGCAACTTGGTTAGAGTAGCCGCAGTTGCGTTGATACCGTTACTGAATGTCATTTGTTACCATCCTCCTGTTATTCATCTCTTAATTTCTCTCTCTAATTTTTTTTGCCTCATATAAAATCTTTCAATCTCTTTTTATTTTGGTTTTTCACAGCCTCCTTTCAGGTAAATTTAAATTAATCTTTCCAGTGGACTTAGATATCTTTAATAATTGGTCAGATATTGATCTATTTCCCACTGGTGCACTTCCGCCTGGAACCGCTCCCATTCCGACTCCTTGCTTTCCAGAAAGCGCTTGAAAATATGTTCACCCAGCGCCTTCTTGATTAATTCATCTTCAGCCAGCGCTTTTAACGCTTCACCCAGGTTTCTGGGCAACCCTTCTTTTTTAACTATTTCTTTCAAATCCCCGGAGTCTGGATAATTTTCCGGCCACGGCGAAGGCGGTTCAATCTTGGAAGCTATTCCGTGCAAGCCGGCTTCCATCACGGCTGCCAGGACCAGGTACGGGTTGCAGGTAGGATCAGGGCTGCGCAGAATAATCCTCGCCCCGTCACCCCGTTGGGCAGGAACCCGAATCATACTGCTGCGGTTCCGCTCCGACCACGCCACCAGAACCGGACACAAGTCATTGGGCAAAAGGCGCTTGTAAGAATTTACCAACGGGTTGCCGACAGCAGTAATCGGCCGGGCATGTTCCAATACCCCTCCGATATAGTGATACATTACAGTACTGAGGCCTAAAGGACTTGCCGGATCGTCAAACACATTTTTACCGTCTTGCCACAGGGATTGCTGCAGGTGCATCCCGGAACCGCTTAAGTCTTTGATCGGTTTGGGCATAAAAGACGCATGCAAGCCGTGGCGCTGGGCTACAGTGCGGACGACAAATTTAAAAGTAGCGATCTTATCTGCAATGGCCAAAGCTGTGTCTTCTTTAATAAAGATCTCATGCTGCCCCGGGGCGATTTCGTGGTGGGACAACGAAATCTCAAACCCCATTTCTTCTAAAGTCAATACCATATCCCGGCGGGCATTTTCTCCTTTGTCCACCGGAGCCAAGTCACAGTAACCCGCCTGATCGTGGGTTGATGTGGTAGGTTTTCCTTCATCGTCGATCTGAAACAGGAAAAACTCTATTTGGGCCCCGACCCGAACCTGATATCCTAATTCGGAACCTTTTTTAACCACCCTTTTTAATGCAGAACGTGAACAGCCGGGAAAAGGACTGCCGTCAGGCGCGTATATGTCACAAATCAAACGTGCCACCGCGCCGTCCCGCGGTCGCCAGGAAAAAACCTCGAAAGTAGCGGGGTCGGGATAGAAATAGATATCGCTTTCCTGGTTCCGGACAAACCCCTCAATCACCGAACTGTCAAACATTATCTGTCCTTCCAGAGCTCTTGCCAGTTCTTCAACCGTAATGGCTATATTTTTAAAAGAACCGAAAACATCAGTAAACTGCAGGCGAATAAATTTAACGTTATATTCTTTGGCTCTTTCCAGGACTTCTTCTTTGTTAAAAGCTTTCAATATTCATGCCCCCAAAAAAAGAAAATGCCCTGCAGACCGTGCAAAACACGATCTTATGCAGGACGCCGTTGCCCCTTAAATCTTTATAATTTATCAATATAAATATTATATTATTTAAAGCTTAAAATCAAATTATAATTTCAAGAATATTGTATACATTTACCTTGCTTAAACTTTATAATTTTTACTGAAATGACTGATGACTTGCTGGGCAACCCGTACCATGGGAACACATTTATCCATGCTTATTCTCTGTAAATACTTGTAGGCTTCTTTTTCACTGAAACCTTTAGCTTCCATTATCAGGCCCTTGGCCCTTTCCACCAGTTTTCTTTCCTCCAGGGCCTGCTTTAATCTCTTATTCTCTGCTTCCATTTTAACGAGTTTTTTAAAGTTAGTCAGGGCAATCTCAATGGTAAGCAAAAGCTGGATATCACTTACCGGCTTGATCAGGCAGGCAAAATACCAGGAAGCTTTTACTTCCTCCAGCAGTTCCAATTCATAGGAAGTAGTCAAAAGAATAACCGGAGCAACCCGGTGTTCTTCAATGATCCTGGCAACTTCCAATCCTTCGGCACCGGGAAGCTTGGCATCCATAATTACCAATTCCGGCTCAGTTTGAAAAATCACCTTGAGGGCGCCTCTTCCGTTTTCAGCCTCTCCCGCGATAAAATAACCGGCTTGAACAAGTGTGCCTTTCAGCTTTTTACGAAAAGCCACATCGGCATCCGCAATTACAATCCTTGCCCCAAACATACCGGGACGCACCCTTCCGGCTTTAAGTCAAGCAAAAGCAAAACAACACCTTCATTGTTAATTAGATCCATGATACCAACATCCTTTTAAAAAGCCATCCCTAATTGTTAAATAACATTTTAACACAGAGTGACCGGAATAGATATTTTTAAATTGACAGTCTCATATTATACCGAATCTACATATATTATATTGTAGATTTTTATTTCAAAATCGGATCAAATAATAATAGTTTAGGAGGCAAGTTATTTTGGGTAAAGGTAAACTAATTAAAATGTTTCCCGGTGGAAATACTGCCTACGGTTTCTACTCATTTTACGACCATATTATTGAACCGGACGCAACCCATATTTTTGTCATCAAAGGCGGTCCCGGGGTGGGTAAATCTACTTTTATGCGTAAGATCGGCGAAACCATGAGGGAAAGAGGCTACGATACCGAATTCCACTGCTGTTCCTCGGACAACGGCTCCCTGGACGGAGTCGTCATTCCGGCCATCCGGGTCGCCCTTCTAGACGGTACCTCCCCACAAAGTGCGGTTCCTGCAGCCTAAATTTTCAACCCCTTTTTCAGGGTCGTTTCCACCCGGTAAAACCGGAATCCGGACTCTTATAATCAGGTTCCGCCCTTTAATAATTATTTTATCCACCAACAGGCGAAGCACGTACTGCTTTTCCTCGAAAGTCAGTTCACTGAGCCTGGCGGCAAATTCATTTGCCGCCTTTTTTAAGGCCGCCTGCTCCTTTCCCGGGAGTCCCTGCCTGTGCCATCCTGCTTTAAGTTCTGCCCGTCGTTTTTCCAGCCTCTTTCTTCGCTCTTCAACTTCCGACAGTATTTTACCCGCTTCGTCTTCGGGAATGATGCCTTTCTGATAGCCCCGGATTATACGGGCACGCTCCACAGCAGTTTCTTCCAACTGTTGCCGGAGGATTACCATTTCTTTCCCTAAAAGTTTTAAGTTGTCCACCATAACCCGGTTCCCCGGTTCCCGGTCCGGTAATTGCAAGCCGGCCAAGCACCCGGTCACCTTGTCCCAGACTGTTTTTTCAAGCCGCCCTGCCGGCAGATTAGAGGAACGGCAACGCTCCACTCCGGTAATCCCGGGACTTTTTGCCGTACAAACATAATACCGGTAATAACCCGGCTGGTTTTTTTTCTTAACCCGGTTGCCGTGCATGGTGTGACTGCATAATCCACACCGTACCATTCCGCTCAACAAGTATTTTGCCCTGGTCTTCCCGGGCCGCAGGCGCCTGGCGTCACGCAGGCGGAACTGTACTTCCTCCCAGGTCTGCCGGTCAATGATAGCCGGTACTCTAACGACACACCATTCCTCCCGCGGCCTTTTTTTGCGCGAGACTTTTTCTTCTACCGGCCGGTGACGATTGTTTCTCACCCCGGTCGCATCTTCCACCCGCAGGTAAAGAACTCCGGTGTAGGTTTCGTTGGCAAGAATCCGACGCACCGTCGCTCTGTGCCATACCGCCTCCTTATTTTTATCCTTAGGCCCCCGGGGAGGCGGTATTTTCAGGTCGTTCAGCCTTCGGGCCACCTCGTATGGCCCGGCACACCGTCCGGAACAGTCCTCAACCATCCACGAATACATCATTCTTACAATTTCTGCTGCTGCTGCTTCTACGTACAACATATCGGTTTCTTTATTGAAGCCATAACCGTATAAACCAGGGTTATGAGTCAGAAGACCTTTTTCAGCCTTTTTTCTTTTGCCTTCACTGGTGCGCATAAGGATTTTAGCCTTTTCATATTCCGCAATAGACCCGCGAAACTGGTAGAACAGCCTGTTTTCCGGAGTATTTTTCCACTCAAAGTTAACGAAATCAATTTTCACCCCGGCTTTTTCAATCTTTTCGGTAATAACCAGTTGATTCACCAGCGTCCGTGCCAGGCGGTCGGGATCATAACAAACAAAGTATTCGACTCCGCCCCCGGCAATACGGTCCAGCACTGCCATAAGAGCCGATCGATTAAGAATTTCACCGGTAACACTGTCGGTAAAAATTTCCACCCGGCTGCACCCTAGTTCCGCGGCTCTCTGCCGGCAGCTGTTTTCTTGGACCTCAAGACTGTATCCCTCCCGGGCCTGGTCTTCAGTACTGACCCTTAGATATATTAAAGCCAGCAAATAAACCCCTCCTAAAGTGATTAACAATTCAGCACTCCAGGTAAGTATTGCTTTTTTTTCCCGCCAAACGAGTGAAAATATACTTGACTGCCTGCCGGACAGCCTGTTCCTGCTGACCGGGTGAGCCTGCAGCCTCAACTATAATCCGCCAATCCACACCTGCTTTCTGTTTATTGCTTATTTTATTCTTTTTCAAAGTCATGAACACTTCCCCCCTATTATGCTATGTTAAATAAAATTTGTCCTATCCCAAAACCGGGGGAAATACGAAATAAAAGCACAGGACCCTCTGTTCCTGTGCTTGGCTTGACGCTGCACCTGCAAAGATGTAAAAGTATTACAATATAAAAACTGCATCGTCAAGCGTGGTAAACTGCTCCGGACCGCTTTCAGTCAGGACAAAAGTGTCTTCAACCCCGACCGTCCCCTCACCGGGAAAGATGAACTTCGGTTCCAACGCAAAAATCATGCCCGGCTGCAAGTTAATACTGATATTTTTTGCTAAGACCGGCAATTCGTCAAGCTCCAGTCCGACCCCGTGCCCGGTGAAACTGACACTGTTGCCGTATCCCATGAAATGACCGGCAAGGCCCGCCTTCTCCGCCATACCCAGCGCAATATGATAAAGTTTTTTTCCGTCAGTACCGGGCTGCGCTTCCTTTATAATTCTGCGTTTAATCTCCAGGGCAGTGTTATGTGCTGCAACCAGTTTGTCGGGTAACGAACCTATGGAAAAGATCCTGGTATGATCGGCTATGTAACCATTCAAAACCGTGGCGATATCAATCAATACCGGCTCGTTCCGGTCGATTTTTTTAAAACCCGGACCTTGTGGGAAAGAAGGGCTGAGACCGGAACCGCCTGTGGGCCCGTCGAAAAAACTGGGGTAGGCTGAATTCCACCCCGACAAAATATGTGCGGTGCCTTCTTGATTGAATGCCCTCGCCCGGGGATTGCCCTGATGCCCCCTTACCCTCAGAAACAACTCTATTCTGCCTGCCAGTTCTATTTCGGTCATTCCTGCTTTTATCAGGTTCGGGAGCTCGTAAAAAACCTCAGCAGCCAGGCGGGCGGATTCTTTCAGACACGCTATCTCATACGGAGTCTTGATCATCCTGATTTGCCGGATTGCCCCCGACACATCAACAATTTCCTGCGGTCCCAGTAGCTTCTGATACTTGAAAAACAAATTAACCGGTAATACGTCAAGCTCTAACCCGATTCTGCCCTTGCCTTTGGTAACTGTGGCGATATTAGCGCCGATATCTTTAAAGCTCCGCACGGCCACCACTTTTTCCAAGACGGTCTCCTCCAGAGCTCTTTCAAAGCTTTTTCTAACCATCAAAAGCGGTTCGCCTTGAGCCGAAATTAAAAGGTGGGCATCCTGGCAGGTGCCGCTGAAATAAAATAAATCGGCTTTTTGAACAATCAAAGCGGCCTGAATATCTTTGGTACGTAAATACTGCTGAATTTTCTTTATCCTCCGGTAAAGTTCCTCACGAGGTGTAAAATAAGTTTGATTTTTTTCAATCATATGCAGCCTCCTGAATAAAATTATTATTCTCTACCATCTTCTTCATTACCTGCTGTTTTCCGGTTCTATCCACCCTCGCCTGCCGCTGCTACAACAACCGGATTTGAAATTTTTGCCCGTGATATTTCCGACTATTCTTATTATCAGTGATGATATTGCCGGTAATATGCATAACACTCACTTTAATTACATTATCATTGACTCTATTATAATATATAGTACTTCTCAAGTTAATTGCAAGGTTACTTTGCTTAGAATTTTGGATTGACATGCCGCTGCCTTCCTATTATTATAATTTTAACAGTTGCGACGCGTAAATGTGAAAGGAGACAGGTTGTTAATGAAACGCATCTTAGGGATTGTGGCATCACAGCGAGTAACAGGCAACTCAGAAATTTTAACCAAGGCGGCAATGGAGGCAACAGGAGCAGAAACCCAAAAAGAAATGATCCGGTTAACCGATCTTGATATTAAATACTGCAAAGCCTGTTACAGGTGTTTGCCGCCGGATATTCCCTGTCATATTAAGGACGACCTCAATTACCTGCTTGACAAAATCCGGGCCGCTGATGCGGTGGTTTTGGCAGCACCGTGCTATTTTCTGGGACCCCACGGCAGCATTAAATTGCTTCAAGACCGATTTCTCTCGGTAAGCAACAATTTCCAGGAGTTTTCCGGTAAACCCTGCATTACGATCACTACCTACGGGGCACTTGGTTCGGAGGGTTACGCAGAAACGGCTTTAAACCTTACCGCCAGGTTTTTAAACTTGCATCTGGTTGACAGTGCCGCCTTTTTCGGAGCCAATCCCGGTGAGGTTCTGGAAAACCCGGCTAACCTGGAGAAAACCCGGCAATTGGGGCGCGGCCTTGTAGAGCCCGGGTATCAACGCAACCCTAAAGCTAACGAGTGCCCGGTCTGCTGGAGTGACCTTCTCCGTTATGACGGGAAGGAGGTAATCTGCCCCTTCTGCGGCACCAAAGGTGAAATCAAAGCAATGGGCTCAGAAATTAAACTAGTCTTTTATCCCCGAGACGATCATCGTTTCAGTGACGAGGGCAGAAGCGAACATTTTATCCGTTATCTTAACCGTAAGAAAAAGGAGTTTATGGACAAAAGACAACATTATAAAGAATTACAAGCACCGTATCGTTCCCTTAACTGGTGGGTAAACCCACCTGCCAATGAGGAATGAGGAATAATTGCAAACCTAAGCCAACGTTTTTAAAGAAGAAAAAAACTTTGGCCGTAGAACAAATGCTTTTATTTAAAAGAAATTATGGAGGTTAAACCCATGAGAGGCTCACTAACGGTTTATTTCCAGGAAACACGCCCCCAGTTTCTTGTTTTAACCCCGGTTTGCTGCCTGGTCGGCGCAGCAGCTGCTTACTGGAAAGCAGGAACCATCAACCTTTTTTACTTGACCGTCACCCTAATCGGAGGATTGGCGGCCCATGCCGCGGTAAACGCATTAAATGACTATCATGACTACTTAAGCGGCATCGACATGAACACCACCCAGACCCCTTTTAGCGGCGGAAGCGGCCTTTTGCCTGCCGGACGCCTGCCGGTAAAATCAGCGCTGTTCCTCGGACTTATATGCTTAGCGGTGACCGTGGCAGTAGGCATCTTTTTCCTAGTGGTGCAAGGTCCGGGACTGTTACTGGTAGGCATAACCGGTTTATTACTCATCGTCCTGTATACCAATTACATTACCCGCTCCCCTCTTTTGTGCCTGCTGGCACCGGGACTGGGATTCGGGCCGTGCATGGTTTTAGGCACCTATTTTGTACTACAGGGCTCTTACGACTGGAATGCCGCCGTGGCTTCCTTAATACCGTGTTTTTTGGTCAGCAATCTACTACTGCTCAACCAGTTTCCGGATGTGGAAGCGGACCGCATTGGCGGCCGCCGGCACCTGCTTGTTTTATGCGGGAAAAACAAATGCGCCCTGGTTTACTCCGCGATCGTAATTTTGACTTATGTAAGTGTAGTTTTGGCTGTAGCTCTGAAGCTGATGCCCATCCCGGCTCTCCTGGCTCTCATACCGTTGCCTCTGGCAATTAAAACCGTGCAAGGGGTCCAGAAAAACCATGCGCAACTAACCGCTTTGGTGCCTCTGCTCGGACAGAATGTAATATTTACTCTGGCCACGCCTTTCCTGCTAGCCGTAGGTCTGTTCATTTCCCGGTAAAAAGAAGCGCCCGTACCTTTACAACGCATTTTATAATTGCAACTGCACTGCACGTGGTCGACCCGAAAAATCCCGGAGCAGTGGATGAAATTATCCACCTCGGTGACCACTGGAATGAGCAGGGACTTCGCGATAATAAGCAAGAAATCCTGGCCCATAATAAAGAACTGGGACGCCTGTTTAAGCATGCCTACACTTACCTGGCGGGAGCCAAGCTCTTCCTGGAAGAAGTAGCTTCCTATTACATAGAAAGCGGTGCTTTTAATGTCGGAGCTTTCGACAGGTTGGTACTGGAACTGATTCACAAAATTTTTGAGGGAAAACCCAGGCTTACCGACAATCCAAAGGCCAGACGGCTTTTCGCTACCGCTATAACCCCGGACGGACCGGTGAGCCACCTGGATACCATAGTGGGACATCTTGATAAACGATACCTGATCAACGGCGACGACGGCACCGGTAAAACCGTTCTGGTCCGCCGTTTGATGGAAGCAGCTCTGGCCCGCGGTTATAATGTTACGGCGTTTCATTGTGCCCTGAACCCGAAACTGATCGACCATTTGGTAATCCATGAGCTTAGCCTGGCCATTATAAACAATGTGGAACCCCACATTTACCCGCCGCAGCAGGGAGATATCGTTATCGACACCATGAACTGCGTGGACCCGGTGGTCAATGAGGCCTACCTGGTGGAAAAGGGCGCCGCACGCGGCATGTACCGGCAGTGCCTGGAGCAGGCAGTTTCATTTATTAACCGGGCTAAAAAAGTGCACGACGAAATGGAAAAGTTTTACGTACCGTATATGGACTTTGATGCCATCAATGCGCGCCGGGAAAAAATACTGCACAAAATCCTGGAATCAGCCTCGGAAATAAACCAGGGAAACCGGAAGACGAGAGGTTAAGTGATATCTTCATTTAAAAATTCCAGGTAAGGCCGGTTAAATTCAACCATAGCGTTTACTATCAACTCAGCCAGGCCGCCATACCGAATATTGAACCGGGAAGTAGCCTGGTAATAATCCAGCATGTTTCTAAACGTCCCTTTGCAGTTGGAACAGGGAGCACAAACATATTTAATCATACTTTTATTTTCTACGGTATTCTGGAACGCCTCCAGAACCTGCTTAAATTTCATCCTGCACGAGACCTTGCACATCCACTCCTGTAAGTTTAAGCTGTTCATTACGGCAAAGCCGCTTCCCCCGCCGCAGCAATAGTTTTTAACACCGTTGGGAGTCATTTCCTTGAACCACGGACAGACGGCTTTGATTATTTGACGCTGGGGCTGGATTATACCCATCATCCTGGTTATATTGCAGGGATCGTGCAAGGTGACCGGAAAGTTATTTCTTGCGGGGTTGAGCTTTAAAATGTTATTTTTGACCAAATCCCACAGCAGCGGGAAGCAACTTTCCCTGGGAATATTGTCTCCACCGGCCACAAGCCGGTCCGAAGTTACTGCCGATGCCCTGTGGGCATGACCGCACTCCCCGATAATAATTCTTCTTACCCCCAGTTCCCTGGCGGCCTTTAATTGATGCAGAGCAAGTTTTCGTGCCTGCAAGTCATCATAGAAAAGCCCGTAATTTACACAATCATAACCGGCGATGTCGCTGCTTAATGTCCAGTCGAGACCGGCCTCCCCGAAAATGATCGCAAAAGCCGCGGGGCCGTCCGGCCAGGAAAAAAACTCACCGGCATTATGAATTAAAAGTATGTCCGCGCCTTTTTTATCTATGGGTATCTTATAATGTTTACCGGTCCGGTCGGCAATATCTTCTTCCATGAACTCCATCATGTCTAAAAATGCGGCCCTGGCAATTCCCGTACTGGAACCGGTTTTTAACTGAAGGACACTGCCTTTTTCATGCAGCAATTTCGGCGCCATATTCATTTCTTGACTAAACAATTTTCTGATTTCCCGGGCCAGCAACCCGTTATCAAGCCCCAAAGGACACACTTGGGCGCAACGGCGGCAGAGATTGCAGCGGTAAGCCAGTTCCCCCAGGCGCATGACGGCTTCGACATTGATTTCAATGTCCCCGCCTAAAAACCGTCTCCAAAGGCTACCGCCCTTCTTGTATTTTTTATAGAGCATGCGGAATACTTCCGAACGAAAAACCGGCCGGTAAATCTCTTTTTCTCCGCTGCCCTTAAAAACATGACACGCTTCAGAACATGTATTGCATTTTTCGCAATACTCAAAGGAAAGTAACAACGGCTGCAAGTAGCCGCCGTTACTTTCTTCATAAAAAAGCTTGTCCAGACCGTTTAAAAATTTACTAATAATTTGCTTTTCTTCCGGTCCGGTTTTCGGCCTGAACAGCATGTCGTTACCTATGATTCCGTCCAGGCTGGCACAGTAATTCTTGCTCCAGGCATCCCCGGCAGTTTTAATATCAGGCTCCATCCCGGGCTGATCATAAGGTGCCGGCAGGGACATTAAATTATCCAACTTGATCATTTGTTCCGACGGCTTGCTCACATCTTGAGGCTTTATATTATCCATAAAGCTATTCCTCCTGATCTTCACCGGATAATTCTTTCAGCTGTTCAGAAATTTTAGCATGGGGTGCTGCCCAGGAGACAACGGGAGGTTTATTACTCAGGGTTCTCTTAATCTTTCGTTCTATCTTTGAATTTTTAAGATTCGGCTCGTTATCCCACAACACTCTATGGAAAGCAAAAAACTTGCACACATAATGACTCATTTTTGTCTGCGGAATGTAAATCAATAAAGCACCCAGCAGCAAAATGTGCACGGTCAGGGCAGTACCTGCTTTAACCGGCGAAAAGGTAAGCATTGCCTTCAGAATTTCCCGGCCGTAATCAAAACCGGGGTCGCCGTTCCACACTACCAATCCGGATACCGCCACCGCCAAAATAAACAGTAAATTAAAGTAATCCTGGGGAGCTGAATATTTATTCAAAACCCGGTTAAACATTCTTCTTAGAAACAGGCCGGTAGAACCTACAGTCAGCAGCAAAACCCCGGCACCACCAGATATCAAAGTGCCGGAATAAACCAGCCCGGCCCAGAAGTTGCCGTCTTCACCGGTAATTAAAACCTGTCCCGACAGTTCAGTTACTGCTCCGGCCAGCAAAAAGACAGCCCACAAAATCAACCAGTAGATCCCTGCATGCAGAGAATAACTAAACCACCAGTGTCGCCGCTGGTTAATAAATAACCTTCTAATAAAAAACATCTCTTTTAATACTTTTTTAATCTCCCCGATCCGGGAAATCTTTCTGGGTTTTTTCCACCATTCCGGTTCTTCATAATAAGACCCCCCGTAACGGGCCCTTTCGGCAGGTTCCCTGGGTACCGGATACAGTTCCCAGCGCCCGTGCAAAGGCATCCTGGCAAACCAGAAGAATTTGTTAATCGAAAACGTCAGGAAAGCAAATAAGGATAAATAAAGAAAAAAAAGCAGCAGCAAACAAACTCCTCCCCATTGAACCGTAACAGTGGATCAAAATCATTCCGGTCATCACCCGAAACCAAACCGAAATTATCGTGAAATATATTATTTTATATTATTATACCGTTTTTTTTGACCATTCTAAATGATAAATATAGAACAATTTGTATAAATAAAACAGATATATTTTGTGACCCGCTACAGCTTTGCTCCTTCAGGGTCGATAACGACCAAACGCCGGTGTCCCAGTGCGGCGCAGGACGACAGCCACACCCCGGATGCATCCGGTCCCCGGTGGAAAAGGGAACTCATCATAGCTTCCAGAATAGAACGGCTTTGGGTAAGATCCGTCTCCCAGTCTATCCAGCCGGTGATACCACACATTTGACTAAACCTCCTTTTACAAATAAAAAAGTCCCGAAAGAAGCAACCCCTGGCTTCTTTCGGAACTTCATTGTCCCGCGGTATTACCTTCATACATCCTATGCCGTTAAATATCAAAAGAGCATGGATACTTAAAAAATTTAATCAACTTAATGACGCCGCAATCTTTTTCATTTCTTGCACCGGCAATCCACCGGTTACTGAAAAGAACCAATCCCCCTGCTGCCAGCATACAGATACATTTGCCGGGGAAACGTTGTCACCCGGCTCAGGCCCGGTTTCCTGCAAGACGGCCTGAAAACCGTTTATTTCAACCGGAGTTCCCTGCCGCATCATTTCTTCGTATTTAAGCCTTGAGCTGTCTGCCCGGCTCTGGCTGATTGTAAAGTTAAGCTCACCCACCCGGTAATTTTGATAAACGGTGCCGGCATCCCAGGTAGCCTCTATCAGTACCGCTCCCAGCGGTACGTAGGCAGGTTTTGCAGGGTCAAAACCAAGCTCTCCGGCTGCCTCATCCAGGGTGCCCTTTTTTAAAACCTTTATCCCCGTAACCTGAAACTCTCCCAGCCCTTTTGGTGACAACCCGGCAGATTCTTCAGGGGCTTCTTCTCGCTGCTGTCCGACTCTTGCCATAAGAGTCCGTTCTTCCAGGGATTGACCGGCTGTCGGCGTCCCGGCTTCTCTATCCGGTACTTTACCGGCATTTTCTTCACTGACGACTTTATCTTTATTAACTTCCGTCACGTTTTCTCCGGACGCCTGATCCGCTCCGGCGGACCGGGGAGCCGAGTCTTGCATAATATTCCCGGAAACATCATCTTCCTTTCCTTCCGGTACCTCCCGGGACCCGGTCAAAGCAACCTTCGGCCTGCTCATTTCAGGGTTGAAATAATCATTAAAATATCCCCAGGCACCGGCAACCGTTACCGCTAAAAGCACGGCCGCCGCAACTACAGGTATTTTCAAAAATGCCGGCATCCGTCCGGCAATTCCTTTTCTCACTCGCTCCCCGGACAGGATCATCCGTTCTATTCTGCCACTCAAATCCGGAGGGACTTCGATCCCGGCAACCATTTCACAGATAGCTTCCCGTAAAATATCATCGGCTTTTTTTAGCTCCAAAAATTCATTCCGGCAGCTTTCACAGGCCTCCAGGTGGGACTTAACCTCCCGCATTTTTTCTGCCGACAGCGTTTTACTCAAATAATCATCCAGCATTAATTTTATCGTTTTACAACGCATATTCCCGGCCTCTCTCCATGCGTTTTCTGATTATGTTTCGGGCGGAATTAAGTCTTGATTTAACCGTGCCTACCGGTATGCCCAGTGTTTCCGCAACTTTTTTAACACCATAGTCCATCCCGTAATAAAGGGTCAGGACCAGCCGGTGCTCCGGGCTCAGGGTAGAGATTATTCCTTTCAAGTCGATGCGGTTTTCTATATCAGACATCTCCCCGTCCCTACTTTCAAGATTTAAAGATAGCTTATGAATCACTGAATTTTCCCGGTTTGCTTTACGCAGCCTGTCATAACACAGGTTAACGACTATCCGGTACAGCCAGGTCTTAAATGAAGCATCCATGCGAAAATATTTTAATTTTCGATAACAGGTCAAAAAAGCTTCCTGAACAATATCTTCAGCCTCAACACGGTCGGGTAAAACCATGTATGCGGTACGGAACGCGTCTGCCGTATGCCTCTGAACAAGCTGGGCGAAGGCATCGTTATCTCCTGATTTAGCCATACGGACAAGATTATCCTCAGACAATTCATTCACCCAACAATCAAATATATTATTAAATTACGAACATACAATTTTTATGCCTGGCTTAGAAAACCTTAAGCGTTTTAAAAGTTAGACGCTTTAGAAACCAATTAAGTTCACAAAACCACAAACTTTCAATTTTTAATATATCATAAAAAATAAAGTGCGTTCCAGTTACGAATAGGTCAAGATTAAAAGCTATTTAGTTCCATACATATAATAATTTACTATAATTTAAAATAAAACCCATTTTAAATGTTGACAGATATTAAATAAATGATCATAATAACTTATGGAATAATATTCCTGGGGGTGTCGGGAACACAGCAGGTCCGGTGCCTGCTGCGCGGTTCGATTCCGCGGCTCCTCAAAACAAAGGAAGCCCCGGCTTCTAACCAGCTGGGGCTCTCCGTTATAAAAAAACAACCCGGCTCACCTTTGAGCGTTTACTTCGCCTTGAAGGCGCCTTGCTTCAAAAAAATCGCCACCGGTTCCCCGCCGGAACAGAAAACGCTCCCGCGCCAGGTTCGGATCCCATCCCTGACGGAGAACGTCGCTGCCCAACTATTTACATCTTTGTATTTAGAACAAAAAACGCTTTTTAAGAAAGTACCCTTTCTTAAAAAGCGCCATCGCTCTTTGATACAGCTTTGTATCACAATTAGCTTTTAATTATAATTAATGACATTTTAAAAAAATACTGTTGCTTTTGTCAACAGTATTTAAGAATTATTTGTAAACGGACAACTTTATTTATAGCATCTCGGAACCCGGCTGTTTACCATGCATACTATTTCATAATTAATAGTCCCCAGCCGGGCAGCCAATTCATCAGCCAATATTTCTTCATCACCCTGCCGGCCGATGAGAACGGCCTCGTCTCCCATTTTTACGCCGGGGATATGGCCGATATCGACCATGGTTTGGTCCATGCATACCCTCCCGACCACTGGTGCCCGCCTGCCGTTCAGTAAAACCTCCCCTTTCGAAGACAACAGTCTGGTATAACCGTCAGCATATCCCAGCGCCAGGGTCGCTATCACGGTAGGTTTGGAGGTCGTAAAAGTACAACCGTAACTTATTTTAAACCCCGCCGGAACCTCTTTTACGTAAGCCACTTTAGCCTTCAGACTCATAGCCGGGCGCAGTTTGATCCTGCTGCGGTCTACTTTATCGGAGGGGTAAAGCCCGTAAACGATAATCCCTGCCCGTACCAAATCCAGGTGCGCCTCCGGAATTTCCATCAGGGCCGGACTGTTGGCAGCGTGTTTTATTGGAATTTCCAGCCCGTTTTTGCGGAGTTCTTCGGTTAAGGAAAGAAACTTCTCAAGCTGTTCCATGGCATATCCTTTGTCGGGCTCATCAGCGGTAGCAAAATGCGTAAAAATACCTTCTATTTCCAGTCGCGGTATGGCGGCCAGTTCAAGAATCTCCTGTACGGCACGCGGACCGGCCAACCAGCCGATGCGCCCCATTCCCGTATCCACCTTAATATGCACCTTCGCCGTGGTACCTTCCCTGGAAGCAGCTTCAGCAAGCGCCCGGCCCATATCCAGGCTGTAAACGGCCTGTGACAAACGGAGCCGCACCACATCTCCCGACTGAACCGGCGTAATATAGCCCAGGACTAAAACAGGCACCTTGAGGCCCGCTTCCCGCAGTGTCGCACCCTCCGCTACCCTGGCCACTCCCAGCCATTCAACCCCGTTTTCCACCGCCGTCCGGCCCACTTCTACCGCTCCGTGACCGTAACCATTCCCTTTGACTATAGCCATAACTTTTGAAGCAGGTCTGGTTATCCTGCGGATCTCGCGCAAGTTATGAGCGATGGCATCCAAATCCACCTCGGCCCAAACAGGAAAAACAGACATGTTTGCCCCACCTTCTCACAAAGAATAAATAATATCTAAATATATTCAGAGTTTAAATTATCTTTTCTGTTCCGGCCTGGTGCTTTTAACCCTTTCCAGGGTTTTATCAATAAAACCACTTTTAACCAATATATTATAGCGAAAAGCAAGCAAAATTTTTTCGCTTTCCCTGCCGGGCATTTTACTGTAAGACTTCAGGGCTTTAAACAACATGTTTCTAAGTTGGTCAATCATGTCGCTGACCGGCATATTTATTACCGGCAAATCAAGATCCCGGCACAGGGACTTCAACTCCCGGCCGTTCAATAAAGTAAGTTTTTTCATTAAGTACGTGACGTCTTCAATCAGGCTTTCGGGTGTCGGCATTTAAAAACTGCCTCCTTTTTATAGTCAGTTTGTTTAAATATCAGGAAATTATTTTATGTATTGCAGCGGGTAAAGCAGACAATATATCACCGGCTACCAAGCCCGCCATCCCTTTCTCCCCGGCAGCCAGGTCACCGGCCAGACCATGAATATAGGCACCGGCGGCGGCCGCCCTGGATGGCTCTAATCCCTGGGCAATCAGTGATGCCACAGTACCGGTCAAAACATCGCCGCTACCGCCTGTGGCCATTCCCGGATTACCCGTGGGGTTGATATAAATTGCCCCGCTCGGTGCCGCCACCACAGTACGGGCTCCTTTCAATAATACTACCACATTCCAAGCCGTTGCCGCCCTGGCGGCAACTTCCAGCCGGTCCTCCTGAACCTCCCGGACTGAAATTCCCATCAGCCTCGCCATCTCTCCCGGATGAGGAGAAATTACAACCGGCGTTCGGACTTCTTTTAAGATCTCTCCTCCTTCAATAGCGTTTAAGGCATCGGCATCCAATACACAGGGCACCCTGACTGACGAGAGTAATTCTTTTAACAGGGCCACCACTTCCGGGGCGGTAGAAAGACCGGGTCCCACGGCCAAAACATCCGCTTTGCCCAGATTGGTCAAAATGACCTGCCCGGCTTCCTCACTTAAAACACCCGCACCGGTATCAGGCAGGGGTACAGTCATAACCTCGGTCAGCTTAACTTCCATTATATCATGGAGCGTTTCCGGTACCGCCACCGTAACTAATCCCGCACCGGTTCTCAAGGCGCTGTCTCCGGCCAGGCAAGCAGCTCCTGTCATGCCACGGGAACCGGCAACAACCAGGACCCGGCCAAAATTTCCTTTATGTGCGCCGGACGGGCGTGGAGGAAGCCATTCTCTCACCAATTCAGCAGTAATCAGGTACCTGTGAGGAGCAGACTTCTCCACAAGATGCGCCGGTATGGAAATATCTGCAATGTGCAGCTTGCCCGTATAATCAACGCCGGGCTCCAAAATCAGACCTAGTTTGGGCAAGCCGAAGGTTACGGTACGGACAGCCTGGATGCACGGTCCCTTTACTCTACCGCTGTCAGCCTCAAGACCGGTCGGAATATCTACGGCTATTATGGGCTTGCCGCTTCCGTTAAGCACCTCAATGATCCGGCCGACCTTTTCATTTACCTTGCCTCTAAAGCCTGTTCCGTAGATAGCATCCACAATCAGGTCGGTATTCATTAATATAAGTCTGACAATATTTATCCCGTCACCATGCTGGACCGAATAAATTTTTTGCCCCATTTTCTGCCATATTGCAAGGTTTACCGCTGCATCACCGGTAATATTTTTAACATCATCCAAAGCCAGTACTTTTACTTCGGCCCCGAGGTTCAAGAGGTGGCGGGCTGCAACCAGGCCGTCTCCACCGTTATTTCCTTTACCGATAAAAACCGTGACCACCCGGTCACGAACCTCTCCCAGTACCTGCCGGACTACCTCCGCAACCTGACGCCCGGCATTTTCCATTAAAACCAGGCCGGCAATCCCGTACTCTTTCATCGCTGCCATGTCCAGAGCCTTCATTTCTCCCGCAGTTACTATACGCAAATTTCATGCCTCCTTTCTCAACGCTACCGCAAAAGCAACAGCGTTTTTACGGTTATGAGAAAGACTGACCAGCACTTCCGTAATTCTGTTTTTCTTTATCATTTCCGCTGCCGCTCCGTGCAGTTGAACTTTCGGCGGGCCGCCCTTCTCCCGGCTTATCTCCACGTCAACCCAGCGGCAGCCGGCAAGACCGCTCCCCATGGCCTTTAATACCGCCTCCTTGGCGGCAAAACGGGCCGCATAGCAGGCAAACCGGTCCTTCCTGGCATCACAAAAATACCTTTCAGCCGGAGTAAAAACCCGTTCCAAAAAACGGCGGCCGCCCCGTTGCACAGCCTGCTCCACCCGGTCTATTTCAATTATATCGGTACCCACGCCGGCCAATCCAGCCGTTAACTGCCTTTTTGGCAACAAGTTACTAACACCTCAAAGTAAAAATTATCCGGTAAAAAGAAAAAACCTCCTCAAAGTTTCCAACTTGTCAACAGCCTTTCTAAACCCAGTGCTCATGCTTTTTAGAAATTAAAATCATCAAAAACCTAAAATTTTCCTTAATTTTTTCGCCTGGGCCCGGCTCACGGGAACCTCACTGCGCCCCATGTCCTCTACAATAAGGTTATAAGTGCCGTTGAAGAAAGGTATAATTTCCTTTACCTTATGCAGGTTCACCAGGTAACACCGGTGCGTCCTGAAAAAAATACTGGAATTCAACCGCGCCGTAAGAGCCTTTAAGGTGAAGCGTGTAAGTAGTTTATCGGCATAAGTTTTAATATATACGTAATCCCGTTCAGTAAAAGCATAAAATATATCAGACTCGTTTACCAGGATGGTTTTACCCTGTTTTTCCGCGGGTATCCGGTCAATTTTGATCTGGTTTTGAAAATCCTCCATGAACTTTGCCTTTTTGTTCCGGCCGCCGGTCGCTGCTTCCGCAGATGCGGGCTCCCGGGTAAGCCTGATGACCTTATTTATCGCCTTTTCCAAGCGTTTCTGCTCAATAGGCTTTAAAATGTAGTCCACCGCATTAACTTCAAAGGCAGAAACTGCAAACTCGTCATAGGCCGTAACAAAAATGATAAAGGGGCGTTGCGGCATTTCCTGTATGGCTGCCCCCAGTTCCAGTCCGTTCATTCCGGGCATGGAGATATCAAGGAAAAGCACGTGGTAATCCAGGGCTTTTATTAATTCCATGGCCTCCTGGGCATTTGCCGCTTCACCTACAATTTCGATACTGTCAAAGCTGTCCAGAGCAAACCTCAGTTCCTGCCTGGCGGGATACTCATCATCTACAATCAGCGCTTTGAACTTTTCCGGCACCGTTAATACCCCCTTTTTCCGCGTTATTCTTATTCAGGGGAACCCTGACGTATATTGAAGTACCCTTATTTACTTCACTCATGATGCGCAACCCGTAGTCCTCCCCGAACAAGCTCTTCAAGCGTGCATGAACATTACTCAAACCAACCCCGTTCCCGGAGCCGAACCAGGGAAAAAGGACCTTGGACATTCTCTCTTTGTCGATTCCCACTCCGTCATCCCTGATTATAAAAAGCATTTCTCCGTTAAACATCCTGGCTGTAATATGTACCGTCCCGGTCCCGACCTTGTGATGAATACCGTGCTTTACGGCATTCTCAACGAGAGGCTGCAGCGTCAGGACAGGCATCTGGTTATCTAGTAAAGACGGGTCAATATCCCTTTGGATTCTTAATTTACCCCGAAAACGGGCTTTTTCCAGAATGAGGTATGTGTTGACGTATTCAATTTCCTCCCTCAAACTATTGTAATGACCGTGTCTTTTTAAAGCCTGGCGGAAAAACGATGACAGGCGAATTAAAAGTTTTCTTGCCGTTTCGGGATGGGTCCGGCTGTAAGTAATGATCGTATTCAAGGTATTGAATAAAAAGTGAGGATTTATTTGGGCGTGCAGGGCATCAAGCTCTGCTTTCGTCACCAGTTGGGCCTGCCGGTCCAGTTCGGCCAATTCCATCTGAAGTCCTAAAACTTGGGCCACAGCCATGGCCAGTTTCACTACGGCAGGCTGGAGCTCACCTTGCCTGGTCTGGTACAGCTTTACTGTACCGGCTACTTCGCCCTTACATTTCAAAGGCGCAATAACTGCCGACTGCAGGGTACAGCCTTTCTCCGGACACTGGAGGCCCTTCTTATCCTTAATAATTATCAGTTCGCCGGCAGCTACCGCCTGCTTCGTGGCATGAGTTATAATCGGGCCGCCGGCTTTATGATGATCGGAACACTCGCCGATATAAGCAAGCACCTTTTCCCGGTCGGTTATGGCTACGGCTGACACATCACTTATTTTTAGAATAATTTCTGCAGTTTTTTGAGCAGTCTCTTCGTTGAGTCCCCGTCTCAAAAAAGGAAGGGTTTCGTTGGCTATCTGCAAGGTTGGATCAATGGGATGATCGTCAAGTTTTACCTTAACCCCTTTATGTTTTTGTATATAATCAACTGCCAAGTAAGTGCCTATTGCACTTGCTAAAGTCATACCAACAGCTGCTTTCCAAAATCCGGGGTTAATCAGAACCAGCGTTACTACGGCGGCAAGCTGAACCAAACCCCAACGCAAAGAAATCCCCCGGGAAATATCATTTAAACTGTTCATAAAACAGTTCCCCCAAAACAAAAAGTTTAAAAAGATACAATTTTCTTAATTTTGTATAATTATAAATATTACCCATAGAAAAGACAAGTTTTTAATATTATACTAACATCAATTGCTTGATCATTAAATGACAGCCTTATAAATAAATTTAGCCGGAAAAACTACACTGGACCATACTGTTTTTTTAAAAAATGGGTAATACCGGCAGCATTCAACTCGGTTTCGAAAGCTAAAAATCTCAGCGCCGGGTGCTCCCGGTCAGCAATGCCGTATCCTTCTAATTTAGACATGACCAGTTTCCACAATGCTTCTTTGATATCACCCGGCCTACCCCCTGAAGCCAGAACCCGCCGGCCTACAGCCTCAAAAACACCGGTCAATTCAATGTTACGGGAAATAACGGCACCCGCTCCCGCTGCTTTTCCGAAATGGGTAAAATAAATATTTTCCACACCGAATTCACTTACACGTTTCATGGTCTCCACGGATAAAGCCGGATCAAAATCAGACGGCGGGGTTGAGGGCAAGATAAAATCACGGCCCAGCAGTTCGCTGAGTGCGGAGAAACGCACCCCCAGGGCATCGCCGCTGAACACACCGCGACTCAAAGGGTCATGGAGCACAAAGTGATGGCGGGCATGTCCCGGAGCATGGATAAAAGTAAGTATCCTGCCGTCTCCCAGGTCGAGCGTGACACCATCTTCCGGGGTATGGACCCTTTTTTCCGGCACCGGTAACACTTCTCCGAAAAAATCATCAAAACGCTCACCGTAAACTGCTTTCGCTCCGGCAATAAGCCGGGACGGATCAATGAGGTGCCTGGCACCCTTTGGATGAACATAAACTTTGGCTTCCGGCAATTTACGGGCCATGATACCGGCTCCGCCGGCGTGGTCCAGATGAACGTGAGTAACTATTATATGTTTTACTTGCTCCGGCGGTATTTTCAGGTGTTTTAAAGCAGCCGTCAGGTGGTCGACTCCCGGCGACGGGCCTGTTTCAATTAAAGCCACCGTCCCGGCAACAATAAAATAACAAGAAGTTCGCCCGGGCACACCCTGGTCATAAACATCTACTGCATAAATATTATGATCCAGGTTAATTATATTTGAAGACAATTTTACTCTCCCCTCTCTAATACTACAGCGTAATATTGCTCGCTACGCCACGGGGACGGTTCCATCGTCTTCCCTTCGGCCCTTCGCTACGCTTCGGGGACGCTCGAACCGTCCCCATGGCTCCGCTAACCTTTAATTTACGCTGTAGTACTAAT
>DFAQ01000002.1:51515-61822 GCA_002365865.1 Pelotomaculum sp. UBA3102 | reverse complement strand
AGGGTTTTTGCACTGGAATCAAGTTTAAATTAAAATTAAATTTATCTTTTTACCGGCCGGTCAAAGTAAATATTCTTGCTTGCAGCGGATATCGGGATCCCGACAATGATATCTCCTTCCATCATACCGGCCTTTTTGGCCGCCACGCCCGGCCGGTACATAATGCGGTTGTCGGCATTCAGGATACCGGCGGTTTTAACCGCTGAACCGAGAGCGATCCCCAGGTCCATGACGCGCCACGCACAAAGCGGGCCTAAAAACTCCGGACCTGCTTTCTGTTTTAAATCTTCACACCGGCCGTAGCCGCAAGCGCCGCAGTCAAGGCCGGCAGGCTTTGCATCAACCAGCGCGAGCAGCAGGAGGGCATCTGACTGCCGGACGTTTTCCGCGTCACGGTCAAAGTTAACCGCACCCTTTTCCCGGCCGTAGCGCTCCATGGCAGCCGCTAGAACTTCAAGGCCGGCTCCCGAAACAACTCTGGTTTTTACAAAGTCCTGCCCCAGGGCCTTGGGTGCCGTAAGGGCCGACAACTTCATCAAGTCCGCCACCATAAGCATGGTGTCTTGCACTAAAAACACCCCCTGTAATTTAATATCGAGTTTATTAGAGTTTAATATTTAAGAGAAATTACTTTGCGCTAAACGTTAAACCGGAAATTAATTATGTCTCCGTCTTTAACTACGTATTCCCGTCCCTCCAAGCGGAACAATCCTTTTTCTTTGACCCGGGCCATGCTCCCCAGCGCTTCCAGGTCGGGGTACTTGACCACTTCCGCTTTAATAAACCCCCGTTCCATGTCGGAGTGAATCTTGCCTGCGGCCTTCCGGGCATCAGTCCCCTTGAGAATGGTCCAGGCCTTTACCTCGTCGTCACCGACGGTAAAAAATGAAATAAGCTTTAAATAATCGTACGCGGCCCGTGCCAGCCGGTCGATACCGGCCCGGTCCGTTCCCAGGTCGACCAGGAATAACGCCCTGTCTTCAGCGCCAAGCCGGCTGATTTCCATCTCAATGTTGCCGCATATCTCCAGCACCGGCAGTCCCCTTGACGCGGCATACTCCGCAAGTTCGCCCTTACCCCGGTATGATTTTGCTTTAAACTGTTCCTCGTCAGTGTTCACTACCACCATCAGCGGCTTCTCAGTCAAAAAGTTATAATTTTTCAGGGAATGTCTTTCCTCTCCGGACAGGTCGATCTGGCTCATGTTTACCTCATTTCCCAGGGCGTCAAGGCATTTTTCCAGGAGTTCGAGCTCGGCCAGGTTTTCTTTCTTTATTTTTTTGCCGCTTTTAATGCGCTCAATTCTTTTTTCAAGAAGCTCCATGTCGGCAAAAAGCAGCTCGGTCCCTACGGTTTCAATATCCCGTGCGGGATCAATACTACCGTCGACATGAGGCACCTCCGGGTTTTTAAAAGCACGCACCACATGAACCAGCAGGTCCACATTGCGCACAGCATCTAAAAAACGGTTGCCCACACCCTCACCTTGACTGGAACCTCTTACCAGTCCCGGCAGGTCGCTAAACCGGATCCGGGCGTGGCTGGTCTTTTTAGGCCGGTACAACGCACTCAAATAATCCACCCGGTGGTCAGGCACCACGGACGTCCCGACATTAGTATCCGTTTTGCCGGTTAAAAAATCCGATGTCTCGGCACCCGCCCCGGTAAGCAGGTTAAAAATTGTCGTTTTGCCGACCATCGGCATCCCCACCAAACCGCAATTAAGATTCATCTTCATCACCCAATCAGTAGTTTACCACCTCGCGCCCGGATTTACAAACATGTTCCGGCAAAGCAGGTATGCCGCCGTTAATATTAGTATTACAGCATAAATAAAAGGTTAGCGGGCATAACGAAATAAGCAATATTACGCTGTATTAGAACATTTTAACTTTTATAAATAAAACAATTTTCGCCATAAAAAATGGTATAATAACTGCAAGGAGGAAAAGAGATGAACCCGTTGGTGATGATTATACTGGGCTTATGTGTAGGGATTTTATCCGGTTTGTCAGGCCTGGGCGGCGGCTTCATAATGGTGCCGCTGTTATTGTTCCTGGGTTTCGCGGCCGAACGTGCCGTGGGAACTTCATTCATGGTGATCCTGATCATCAGCACCTCGGCTTTGTTAGCCCACGGCAAAATGAACCACGTGGACTACCGCCTGGGAATTTTCCTCGGCCTGGGCGGCATCATCGGCGCCCAAATCGGGTCGCGCCTGATGCAATATATCCCTACGGCAACCTTCAAACAAGCATTCGCCGTCATTTTGGTGTTACTTGCCATACGCATGTTTTTTCAAAAGTAGCATTAAAAAAGGAAACGGCCGTCTCAAGACCGGCCGGTAATGCTGAGGTCAAATAAATTCAGCAGTCGTAGTTAAATCGCTAACGGCATACCTTGCCGCGAGTTTCTTCTCCCCACTCGTTAAAGCGTCCTTTGGGGGTAAAACTCTTGCAGGCCTGCTCCAGGTAGCCGACTGAGTTTAAAGAAATCTCACACATAGCCGAACCAAACGACTTCCATTCTTTGAAAAAAGCACAGTCCCTGCAATACATCCAACTCACCTGCCCGGAATAGTAGTTTGTAAAGATATTACAACTTGATTTTATCTGGAAGGAATTAAAAATTCAATATATTTTATAAATATTTTATAAATTTAAGAAGGTGCCTTTCTTGACCCGGGATAATTTCAAACCAGGCGACAGAGTAGCGGTTTGCCTGCCGGACGGTAACGTGTTGAAAGCAAAAGTCATTGAAATCGTCACGGCAAATAATTCCAAGTACTATCTGGTACAAAGCAACAACTCATACGCGCTGGTGTCGGAAAGAGATCTGATCCAAAAATCTAGCACGTAACCCGCTCCACGGAAATACCGGGTTCTCCCCATAACAACCGCACTACCGGCCCCACTTTTTCCGGCTCACCGCTGGTAAAAAACTGCTCTCCCCCCGGCCCCGCATTCATATTGCCAAGGTTAAATTTTTCCAACACCCGGACTACTTGCCGCGCTACCGCCTCACCGGTATCAATGATTTTTATTTCCGGCCCGGCAATTTCTTCAACCAGAAAACGCAAGAAAGGGTAATGGGTACAGCCCAGTACAATGGTATCAACCCCCCTGGCCAGCATCGGTTCCAGGTAACGGCACAGCAAGGGTCCGGCTTCAGGCCGTTCCCACCTGCCTGATTCGACCAACTCTACCAGTCCCGGGCAGGGCTGGGTAAAAACCTCCACTCCGTTTCCGTACCTTTCCACAAGCGCGTTGAACCTGCCCCCCGACAGGGTCACCTCTGTCGCCAGTACGCCGACCTTGCCGTTGCGGGTTGCCGATACAGCCGGCTTAACCGCCGGTTCAATCCCCACCACGGGCACGTTTATGCGTTCACGCACCACATCAAGTGCGGCAATTGAAGTAGTATTACTGGCAATTACGATTAACTTGACCCCCCTGGACAAAAGAAAATCACTGATCACAAAAGCCCTTTCACGGATAAATTCCAGGAGCCTGCCCCCATAGGGACAATATGCCGAATCGGCGAAATAAGCCAGGTCCTCCGCCGGAAGAAGGCGCCGCACCTCTTTCATTACCGAAATCCCACCGACACCGGAGTCAAATAAACCGATTAATCTTGCGCCGGACATCAACCAACACCTCATTAAAGTCAAACTGCCGGATCTTAGTTTAAATTTATAACGCCTAACCTGAATAAATTACTTAAAGGACCAACGACTTTAAATATTTATACAAAGGCCTCATACTTTCCTGCCTGAAATAAAAAACCCCTTTACTCAAGGGGTTACATCGGATAAGGGTGCATTTCCCGGTCTACCTGCCTGCCCGGATGATAGACCGGATTATATCCGGCCTCCCTGTCGACACATACCATTGTCTCGCTGTTGATGGACTTTAAGATGTCAAAGATCATTTTTACATCCCCGAATTCCATCTCCGGAGTAACCGCAATGGTTTCCCTGCCCATGGCAGCATTGTAGAAATTTAGCAATTCATTGTAGAAACCCCGTTGCGGCCGGTAAGGAATCAGCTCGTGGGTGCCGTCGTTATGCATGAGGTTGATAAATCCGCAGTCTCTTTCTTCCAAATAAATCATGCCGCCGGTACCGAAAATCCGCAGACCGGTCAAGGGACGCTGCATTTCCTTGCCCGCGGTGAAAAAAGAAAACGTGCCGATGACACCGCTTTTAAAGCGCATGTTCACCGTGACCACCGAATAAGGAGAATAATCTTTCTCCTGCCGCCGGCCGAAAGCCTGAATCAGATCCACGGCGCCGAAAATATGCCTCAGGGCGGCCATGTCGTGCACTCCCGTGTCCAGAAGCACACCCCCGTAATAATCCGGGTACTGGCGCCATTCACGGGCCGGAAATTTATCTTTAAGCATATCCTCGGGGAAATTTACTACCCGGTTCTGAATGAAATACAAAATTTCGCCCACTTTTTTTGACCGGACCAGGTCCCTGATCCGGTCAATCTCTTCGTTATAGCGGTAGTTTTCGGCGATCATTACCGGAACCCCGTATCTTCTCGGCAGTTCGACGTGCGCCCCGGCTTCCTCCAGGTTGGAAGCAAGGGGCTTTTCGCAAATGATCGGTTTCCCGGCCACGGCGGCAACTGTCCGTGTTACTTCAAAATTCTCTTCAATGGGCACCATAATGTCAAAAAGGTCAATATCCGTCCGGTTGATCATCACCCGGTAATCATCGTAGACATTCCGTGTCTCGATGCCCAGTCTGGCCGCCCAAGACTCAGCCTTAAACCGGTCCACATCGCAAAGGGCGACGATCTCGTATTTATCGGCCAATTCCCGGAAAGCCGGGTAGTGCAGCTTTTCAAAAGCCATGCCGGTGCCGATAATGCCCACACGTAATTTTTTCAACTTTATTCCCTCCCTAAGCGGTTTATTAGGTTAGTATACAGCCATCCGGCAAAAATATACGATTAATCCGGTTTAACCTATTTTTTATTTACACCGGCGCAGGATTTCCTGTGCCTGACGCTGAAAACTTACAAAGCCGGTTTTAAAAGAAAGTTTCCCAGCATAACCATAGATAAGTCTCTATAACTGTCCGGAAAAAGGGAGAAACTAAGTTTATGTTGCAAGAATTTCAAAGATTCGGCAGCGACCTGTTTCTGGCGGGTTTAAATAACTCGCACAGCGGGAACCTGAGCGTGCGCCGCGGAGACAAAATTGTGATCACCAGGCGGGGTTCAATGCTGGGACACCTTGAGCAAAACGACTTGATCGAAACCGCCCTGGAAGCAGAGGATGAAAATACTTCCCTGGCCTCTTCGGAAATCGAAGTACACCGGGCGGTTTATCAAAACACTTCCGCCCTGGCCGTGGTTCACGCCCACCCGGTACATGCCATCGCGCTTTCACTGACGGATGAAGAAATCCTGCCGGTTGACGCGGAAGGGCAATACCTGCTTCAAAGAGTCCCGGTGCTCCCGGTGGCACGGGCGATCGCGTCAGAAGAAGTGGCGATGAGACTGCCGGGGCTGTTAAAAAAATCTAAAATAGCCGTGGTCCGCGGCCACGGCAGCTTTGCCGCGGGACACACCCTGGAAGAGGCCTTCCAACGGACTACCGGTCTGGAAAACGCCTGCCGGATTATCTGCCTCACCCGTACTTTAAAATAATAAACGAAAAACCGACCTTGAGAAGTTAAAGCATGGGAGGGGAAAATACCTTAAAAACATGAACTTAATTGAAAATATTTTTCACGGCAACCTGGTCATCCACCAGGACCTGATCAACAAATTCATAGGGGAAGCACTGGCAGATAATAAAGCGGTAGAGGAAGTCAAGGTCTCCGTCACCGCCGACTGCATCAACCTGACCGCACTGATCAACGCGGGGGGGAAATCAACCGTCCGGGTGAAACTGGCGCTCTCACCGGGTGCTTTTGAATTCAACCGGCAGAACCGGTATATTGAGCTGCCCGTAAACGGTCCGGTTCTGATTTCGTTTCACGGTATCGAAATAAAAGCCAGGCTGAGGGTGGACCCGGATCCGGCAAAACTTGACGGGGCACCGGAGGGCCTGGTCAACCTCCTGCAGTACCTGGACATAAAAGAAAACCTGATAAAGGTGGACTTCAACAAAATACCCGGTTTTAACCAGGCCCTGCAAAGCAAGCTCGGCTTTGTATTAAAATATCTTGAAATCACCAGGTTGGAACTGGGGGAACAAACCATCATCATCCACCCGGCGGTAAAATTATCTTAATTATTTACCTATTTCTTGCTTCAACTTGAGGTATTTCGCGGTAAAATGCGCCGTATTCTGTGCTTCCCGGTGATCAAACCCGTAGGCCCTCCTGCTGACCACCAGTACCGGCGGGGCCTGGATCCGCTTGGCAACGCCCATACCGGTATATAATTTCCACCAGCGTTCCAGATCGGCAATGAATTCCCGGGGACCGGAGAAGATCTGGTTCACGAGACCCGGGCGGCAGCCGATTTTTTCTTCCAGGACGCCTTCGGCGTACCAGGTCAGGATATCTTCAGGCGCTGCCCGGTTCCAGAACTCCATAAAGGCCCGGAACAGGTAGTCGTGATAAGGATAAATTACCGGATCGCCCTTGCCTTCATCTACGGCCTGCTCGCTGGAAAGCTCCGCGCTGGGCACCAGGTCGATAATTTCCCGTGGAATGACCTCCCAGCCGTATACCTGCCGGTTAAGATATTCCGCCAGGGCGTAAACCTGGTGTTTCCACAAGTCGCCCAAAACAGCAAAAAAGCCGGCGATATCCCCGTACAGGGTGCCGTAACCGACCGTGATCTCGCTTTTGTTGGCATTGCAGGTAAAAGCCCCGCCGAAGGCCGCCGCCAAACCGGCCAGAATGCGGGCCGAGCGGTCACGGGCTTGAATATTTTCAGCCACGAACGAAGTAACGGGCAGGTGCAAACGGTTTCCGTTTTTTAACTTGACAACCGGGGTTTGTTCAATCTGCTTAACGGTATGGTCTACTGACTCCTGGATCGGCATAACGGTATACAGGCTTTGGAGATTGCGGGCCAATTTCTCCGCCAGCCGCCTGGTAGTGGGAGAATTGTATTTGCTGGGCATATTCACCAGCAGGACGTTTTCCGATCCCAGGATTTTGGTATACAAACAGGCACTCACCGACGAGTCAATACCGCCTGAAATACCGATGACCACTCGCTCAATGCCGGTAGACGCCAGAAAGCCCTCCGCACCGTAGCAAAGAGCGCGGTAAACACTGTCTAAGTCCCGGTCGTCCGGAACCGGTACCGACGGGGATTTTTTCGTTTTACCGGTTAAATCAAGTTCAATTAATTTCATCTCGGAAGAAAAAGACGGCAGGCATTCGACGATCTCACCGCTCCCGTCATAAACGGCGCTGCATCCATCAAAGACATAAACCGTCTTACCGTTGTTCTGAACTCCCGTACTGTTAACGTAAACCACGGGCACCCCGGCCGCACCGGCCTGCCGGGAAAAAACCCGGTTGCGCTCGTTATTCTTGCCGATGGCAAAAGGGGAAGTAGAAATGTTGACGAATAAATCCACCGGGCCGTTGCGACGGATTGCCGCCACGGGTTTGATGCCGTAGTCATCGCTCCACCCGTCCTCGCAGAGCAGGCAGCCGATGCTCAACGTTTTCCCGTCTATATTCAACTTCACCGGCTGCAGCAGTTCAGCGATACTTTTTCCCACTTCCGCCGCCAGCTTGCGCAAACTGAAAAAATAACGCGAGTCGTCAAATTCCCGGTAACTGGGCTGCAGCGTCTTGATGCGAAACGGGTAGGGAAAGTTGTCCGCCCCGCACAAGCGGCCGTCCTGCGCGGTAAAAAAAGCGTTGTACTTGCGCACCCTGCCGTCTTCACCGATCTTGTTCCAGTCAACAGCCACATTGCCAAAAAGAACGCAAACACCGGCGGAGGCTTCAATTATTCTACGACCGTATTCCTCGCAATCGCGCAAAAAGGCCTGCTGCTCCCAGGTGTCGCCCAACAAATATCCGGGCACTGCCATTTCAGGGAATATAATCATTTGGGCTTTCCGGCGGCGGGCCCCGGCGATCATTTTCAGCATGGTCCCGGTATTTAAATCCGGCCTTCCGGGTATCACTCTCATTTGCCCCAAGGCTACTCTAAGCAAAAACTTTCACCTCACCATAACTGTAAATCATTAAAATATTATACCATATTTGTTGTTGTTGCTTTAAAATAAAATAAATAACCGGAAGAACCCATTTATCCGGGAAAAGGGAGAGGAAGATCTATGAAAATAATTTTTCATGAAAATTACAAGCTGGTTTATGATTACGACCCGGCAGCCGCAAGGGGAAGGATGGAATGTATCGTTGAAGAACTGCACGGCGCTTACGAGTTTATCGAACCGCAACCGGCCAAAGAAAGCGATATCTTGCTGGTACACGAAGAAGAATTTTTAAACTGGGTGAAAGGCAAGCAACTGATTTATAACCTCGCGCTTTTATCAGCCGGCGGGGCAATCACGGCCGCGAACCTGGCCGCGCGGGGTGAACCCGCCTTTGCCCTGATCAGGCCGCCGGGTCATCATGCCAGCAGCAACAACACCTGGGGGTTTTGCTGGTTCAACAACGTGGCCATTGCCGTCGAAAACCTGCGCCGGAGAGGAATCGTCAATAAAGTGCTGATCGTAGACATAGACCTGCATTTCGGGGACGGCACCAACAACATCTTCGAGCACGTTCCGGAAGTGTTTTACTACCACCTTTACGGCCTGAACGGCCTAGAGGAATGCCTCAAATTCTACCGGGAATGTGACCTGGTGGCGATTTCCGCCGGGTTCGACATGCACAAAAAAGACTGGGGCCTCCTGCTGTCGACTGAAGACTATACCACGATCGGCAAAATGATCTCCGCATACGCGCGCCGGGTTTGCGCGGGCCGGGTATTTGCCGTTTTAGAAGGCGGATACAACCACCGGGTGCTGGGTAAAAATGTAAAGGCGCTGCTGGAGGGTTTAGCCTGATTGCCGCAACCACTTCCATCAAACCACCCCCGCATCAGGTGAATCCGCGGCCCGCCTATTCCTCCGGATTAATTAACCGCTTTTCACCCTTCAACACCCAGCGGCGACATGACCCGCAGTTTTTCCACCACCGGCCCGATAACTTCCAGGAAGTAGTCCACGTCTTCTTCCGTGTTATCCTTACCAAGGGTAATACGCAAGGACCCGTGGGCTTCTTCGGGGGGGACGCCCATGGCCAAAAGCACGTGCGAAGGCTCCAGGGAACGTGATGTGCAGGCCGAACCGGTAGAGGCCGCTATGCCTTTCATGTCCAGGCTTAATAACATCGACTCGCCTTCTATAAATTTAAACAGAAAACTGGCATGATTGGGCAGGCGCAGGTCCGGGTGTCCGGTTAGTTTGACCTGGTCAAAACGGCCGGTAACTTCCCTGATTAACTTATCCCGTAAGGCTTTTAGCCTGGTATTTTCTCCTGCTCTGTTTTCCATGGCCAGTTCCACCGCCTTGCCCAGCCCGACGATACCGGGAATATTCTCGGTACCGGCCCTGCGCAGGCGCTCCTGCGCCCCCCCGTGCAAAAGCGTTTGCTTCCAGCGGGTTCCTTTACGGATGTAAAGCGCGCCGATGCCTTTGGGCCCATATATTTTGTGCCCTGAGACCGACAAAAGATCAGCTCCCAAATCATCCACGTTAACCGGAATTTTCCCCAAGCTTTGTGCGGCATCAACATGAAATATAATTCCTTTTTCCCGGGCAAACTTCCCGATTTCTACCACAGGCATGATTGTACCGACCTCATTATTGGCATGCATAACGGTTATCAAAATGGTTTTATCCGTAACCGCCCCGGCAACATCTTCCACACTCACCATGCCGTATTGATCCACCGGTAGAATGGTTATGTCGAAACCTTGCTTGCCCAGTGCCTTTACTGTATTAAGCACGGCATGATGTTCCACGGCGCTGGTGATAATATGGTTGCCCCGGGACCGGTTGGTAAAAGCCACGCCGTGAATGGCCAGGTTGTCCGATTCAGTCCCGCCGCTGGTAAAAACTATTTCCCCCGGATCGGCTCCGACGGCCTCAGCCACCTTTTCCCGCGCCTCCGCCACTGCTTGGGACACAAATTGTCCAAAATAATTAATGCTGGAAGGGTTGCCGAAATTGTCACCGGTAAGGAAACGGTACATTTCCTCCGCCACTTCCGGATGAACCGGTGTGGTACCGCTATGATCAAAATAAATTCTACGCATTAATATCCCCCTCTTATTTCAATAATATCTCATCAATCGCAAAAT
>DFAQ01000002.1:0-51206 GCA_002365865.1 Pelotomaculum sp. UBA3102 | reverse complement strand
AATCGCAAAATCGATACCGGACAGTGGTATATTAATTCATGCTTTTTGGTTCAGCCAAACCGGCACTTTCCACCTCTCTGCAGAGATCCAGCAGGGTGGTATTATCCAATACTTCCGCGACTGATTTCCCGACTTTTTCCCATAGTCTCCGCGTAACACAGTATTCCGACCGGGCACACCGTTCCGGGTCAGTTTCATTGACACAACCTGTCGGGCTGATAGGACCCTCCAAACACCTGACGATCTCACCGGAAGTAATCTTTGCCGGCTCCCTGGCCAGGAGATACCCCCCCTGGGCTCCCCGCACGCTGCGCACCAGCCCTCCTTTACGTAAAAAAGTCATCATCTGCTCCAGGTATCCTTCAGAAATACCCTGTTTTTCCGCAATCCGAAACAGAGGAACCGGTTCTTCACGCTGATAATCAAGCGCCAGTTCCAGCATGGCCCTCAGTCCGTATCTTGCCCGCGTGGAAAATCTCAAACCCCGTGACACCCCTTTCAACTTTAAACTTGGAATAATGAGTGATGCTTGATATTGTTTACAATTCCTATCTGTTTAATATTGTTTATAGTCTACTATATTACTATGGATTGGTCAAGATCGAAAGAACGATTAATACCTGCTTATTCGCTCAAAGTACCATTGTGGTAAAAAGCAGGCAGTGGTAAAATGAAAAAAATTTTATTGATTGTGAGGATTTACCATGAAAAGCTATAACCCGGTTTTATCGGAACTGTACCGGCGTGAATCTTTGCTGGGCCTGATGGAAGACATGGCTAAACGCTGGCTGGCGCATGACGGTCTTTGGTTCCAGGCGGTGGAAGAAGAATACGGAATTGACGCGGCAATAAAAATGGATCTTAATGCCTGGGATAAATTTTCTAAAATAGAGGCTAAAAGAATCAAAAAATTTCTCAAACTGCCCCCCAGCGGAGGCATTCCGGCCTTGAAAAAGGCGTTATGGCTGAGGCTCTATGCCTTCATAAACCAACAGGAGACTATTAACATCAGTGAAAATAAAATAATCTTCAGAATGAACGACTGCCGTGTCCAGGCAGCCAGAAAAAGAAAAAACCTGCCGGACTTCCCCTGTAAACCAGTGGGGCTGGTTGAATACACAAGGTTTGCCGAAACAATCGACCCGCGCATCAAGACCAGGTGCCTGGCCTGCCCGCCGGACGAACACCCGTCCGAGTATTACTGCGCCTGGGAATTTTGGATTTAAAAAAGTAAGGCCGGGTAGCGCTACCCGGCCTTACTTTTCAGGATATTAAATAATATTGGTGAGCAAATCGTAAGCCGAGTTCTGTCATGGGTGATCATCTATCTGGGACACCGGTTGCCCGGTGCCTCTAGCGACCTAACCCGGGAACAGGACGGGCCGCCCCATTGTTCCCCTATTCGGTCTTGCTCCAGGTGGGGTTTACCTAGCCGGCCGGTCACCCGGCCGCTGGTGCGCTCTTACCGCACCGTTCCATCCTTGCCCAGCACTCAATGGATAAAATGTCTGGCGAGGATCGATTGGCCTCGTTAATATAGCAGTCATTTTATCGACATATGATCCATTGAGTGCTGGGCGGTCTGCATTTCTGTGGCACTTTCCTTGGGGTCGCCCCCACTGGGTGTTACCCAGCACCCTGCCCTGCGGAGCTCGGACTTTCCTCAGGAGCCGTTTTTTCCGGCTCCCGCGACCACCTGATTTACTCACTTTATTTCCTTGTCTAATAAGATTATATCATAAGAGCTATAAAATATTCAACCGGGGGACTGTCACCGGAACCAAACCGTTTGCAAAGAAATTCTCCCGTCACTTTTCCCAGTAAAGCATCCTGCCGCAGTTATTACAGAACACCGGACCCTTACCCTGCTTTAAAAACCTCAGATCGTCAAATGAAACCCCCACCTGGCAGCCCCGGCAGATCCCTTTTACCACTCTGGCCAGCGGGTTGTTAACCTTCTTTTTCATAATCAGGTATTTTCCCCAAAGCTCCTCATCCAACTTATCAACCAGCTTTTCCCAAGCGGTTGAGTTTTGCGCCAGAAGTTGCTCGGCTTTTTGCCGGTCGGCCAGGTTTGCATTCTGCATCCGGTGGTACGTACTGATTTTTTCTTTAAGCCGGTTGCCCATCTCTTCCAGGCTGGATAAAAGCAGTTCCTGCTTTTCCATCATATACAACAGATCATTTTCTTCCCGTTCAATCCTTTCTTTTAAAGCGTCAATTTTTTTACTGGTGGAATTAATCTCTTTTACATTGGTCATATCGCCGCCGTACAATCTCCGGCTGAGACTTTCCAACTGCTCCGCGGCGGCATTAACCTCCATTTCCTTTTTTTTTAAATCCTTTTTTAAGGCATCATAATTTTCCTTTAATTCACTGTATGCGACACGCTCCCCGTCAATCTCTTTTTTTAAAATTTTCATATCTTGCGGTGCTTTGGTCTCGATTAATTTTTGCTTAAGCCTCCGGTTCTTTTCTTCCAGTATCTGAATTTCCCACAACGATTTTAATTCCGGCATATTCAGTCTCCCCTCAATTAAAAATAATAAAGGATAGGAATGCTTTCCTATCCTAAAGGTACGTAAAAGGGTCGGTATTAACTTGAGAAATTATTATTTCAACTTTCATTCCGGCCGCTTTGCAGCGTTCGGCCAAATAACCGCGGAGCGCCGGCATAACCACCATCTCCGTACCGTAATGACCCGCGTCGATAAATTTAATTCCGGCGGCAAGCATATCCTGGGCGGCATGGTACTTCACGTCCCCGGTGACCAGAACATCGGCCCCGGCTTTCAGTGCCTCCGGCCACAGGTCCGCCCCGGAACCGCCGCATACGGCAATCCTTTGCACGTTACTCTCCGGAACCCCTCCCAGACGCAAAGCAGGGAGACTTAAACCTTCCTTAACCTTTTCCGCAAATTGCCGTAAAGTAACCGGTTGCGGAAGACTGCCTACCATGCCCGGGCCATAAACCGGACCCGCGTTCTCCAGGGGATACAGGTCGTATGCGGCTTCCTCGTAGGGGTGGGCCCTCTGCATGGCCCGGATCACCGCGTCCGTCTCCCCGGATGGAACTATGGTCTCCAGTCTGTATTCCGCCACTTGCTCGATTTCACCGGTTCTGCCGATATAAGGATTAGTGCCCTCCAGGGGCTTAAAGGTTCCGGTGCCGGGAGTCATAAAAGTGCAATGGCTGTAGTTGCCGATCCAGCCGGCCCCGGCCTCCGACAAAGCATTGCGGACTTCTTCCACATGACCGTCAGGCACAAACACCGCCAGTTTCAGGTACCGCTCCCGTCCGGCGGGGCACATAACCGATACATCTTTCAAACCCAGCTTTTCCGCAAGCACCGAATTTACTCCTCCAACCGTATTGTCCAGGTTGGTATGGGCGGAGTAAACAGCAATATTATTACCAAGAAGATAGCCTACCAGTTCCCCGTCCGGGCGGTCCAGCCTGACGGAGCGGTACGGTTTGATAAACAACGGGTGATGGCTTATGATTAGCCCGGCCCCCTTTCCCCCGGCTTCCCGGGCCACATTAATATTAACGTCCAGGGCAAGCATTACCCGGTCCACCCAGGACCGGGGGTCACCGACCTGCAGGCCGGGGTTATCCCAATTCTCGGCCAGACGGCACGGCGCCAACTCTTCTACCAGGTTAAATATCTCCTTGCACCTTACCGGCACTCCGCCACCTCCTTGATCCGCTCCAGCTTTGCCTTTAATTCCCCTGCCCGTTCCCGTGCCGCCCCGCTCCGCGCGGCGGCCAGGCCGGCCAGCGCCCGCTCGTACTTATCAATGATACCCTGCAAATAAACATCGATCAGGGGATCTTTTTTTTCCAAAAGCCTGGGGCCCAGTTCCAGCAGGCAAGGATCCCCGGTTTTTTCCCGGCCCGGTTCGGCCACTACCACAACATAAATCCTCCCGTCTTCCTCCAACAACTGCTCATCGCTGATCCGCCAGCCGCCGGCCGCCAGCCAGCACCTGAGGTCTCCCGGATCGGCCATCGGCTGCAACACAAGCCTTTTAACCGTACCCAAAATTTCCGGTGAGGCGGCCAGGATCTCCCTGATAGTATTCCCTCCCATGCCTGCCAGCACCAGCACCTCAACCTCTCCCGGCTGCAATACTTTTAAACCGTATCCCAGGCGCAGGTCGACTTGGTCTCCCAGGCCGCGTTCCTCCACTTTGCGTCCGGCCGACCGGAACGGACCCGGGTTTAAATCAGTGGCAATCACCCTGGTGCAAATACCTTTTTCAACCAGATAGATGGGCAGATAAGCGTGATCGGTGCCTATATCGGCGACCATGCTGCCCGCCGGCACATGAAACGCAAGTGCGGCCAGGCGTTCTGCCAGTTCCATGGGTAATCCTCCGCACCGTTCAGTTTTAACCAAGTATAAACTATTTTCAGTCAAAAGACAAACCGGGACCAAGGCAGGAAATAAACATTATATTTTTGTTATTTAAATTATTCATTAAGTAACTTTATCTCACATCCGGCTGCTATAAAAATTTTAAATTAATCCCATAAAGGAAACTTGTATAATAATGTAGAATAGTTTACCTTGCCTTCAGGCGGGGTAAATAAAACTAAGTTTCAAGAAAGGGATGATCACTATGAATCAAAAGGCCTTAATAATCTTTTCCGGCGCGGTAGTCGGATTATTGGGAGTGGTCCTGGTGGTACTGGGCAACCCGGCCAACATGGGTTTCTGTATTGCCTGCTTCCTGAGGGACATAGCAGGCGGCCTCGGTCTGCACCGGGCCGGCGTCGTCCAGTATCTCCGCCCGGAAATCCTGGGGCTGGTACTGGGAGCATTTCTAGCGGCTGCTTACAAAAGGGATTTCCGGGCCATGGGCGGTTCCAACCCGCTGACCAGGTTTGTCCTGGCCTTTTTCGCCATGCTCGGTATGTTGATTTTCCTGGGCTGTCCTCTGCGGGCAATCCTGCGTCTCGCGGGCGGCGACTTAAATGCCCTTGCCGGTTTGGCGGGCCTGGTAGCGGGAGTGGCAGCGGGAATATTTTTTTTACAAAAGGGGTTCACTCTCGGCAGGGCCGTGGTCCAAAACAAGCCCAACGGATATATCTTTCCGGTCATAGTGTTGGTTGTGCTGGCCTTATTACTGGTAAAACCGGCCTTTATCTTCTTTAGCGAAAACGGACCCGGCGCCATGCACGCACCGCTGGCTGTATCGCTCGCCGCCGGCCTGCTGGTGGGCATATTGGCACAACGATCCCGCCTGTGCATGGTCGGAGGGGTCAGAGACTTTATTCTTTTCCGTGATTTTTACCTGTTATATGGATTTCTTGCCATCCTGGCAACGGCCCTTGCCGGCAACCTGATTGCCGGTGATTTTAACCCGGGATTTGCCAGCCAGCCCATTGCGCACAGTGAAACATTGTGGAACTTCCTGGGCATGACGCTTGGCGGGTTTGCTTCGGTGCTGCTGGGAGGATGTCCTTTAAGGCAGCTGGTTTCGGCCGCGGAAGGTAATATGGATTCTGCAATTACTGTAACGGGCCTGCTGGCCGGTGCCGCTTTTGCCCATAATTTCGGCCTGGCGGCCAGTCCCAAGGGAGTGCCTGCAGCGGGCCAGGTCGCCTTGTTTATCGGCTTTGCCGCAGTATTGGCGATAGCAATTATCAACAGCAAGCTAATTTTTAAACAGGAGGTGGTTGCCGATGGCAGAAGTCAGGGATGCGCGAGGTCTCCTCTGTCCTGAACCGGTCTTGATGGTAAAAAAGGAAATGGACCGCCCGGGAAGCAGCACCTTTCAGGTACTGGTCGACTCCGAAGCAGCGAAAAACAACATTACCCGGCTGGCCGGTAAAATGAAATGGCAGATATCTGCCGAACAAAACGGGGAAGAATACCTGTTGACCCTGAAAAAAAAATAATGCCCGCCTAGTAATTTAACCGTTAAACAGCAAAATATTTTAAATGTAATAATTAACGCCGTGTTTGCCATACTAAAATATAACCCTAAAATTCAGGAGAACAGATGCGGTAATGAAAAAAACGAAAAAAAAGAAACAAGAGCCGATCTATGCAGCGGGAAATGAAGACCTGCTGAAGAAGAAAGCCGGTAAAAAAGACCGGCAAAAAGGAAATTACACCCTGGTTACTACTTTGTCGTACGACGAAGTCGATCCCAGCTGAAGTAAACCGGGTGAGAAGTGACGACAATCCCCCTGATTCCGGGTAGAAGGAGCCACCGGTTGGTGGCTCCAACCCCCGCTAAACCCGGCGTGCGGATTTCCCGCACCAGGTAATTCCCAACAGTTGAATAAATTCTTAATAACGGGTAATATACTTTTTGTTCCGGCACCTTCTAACGGAAGGTGCCGGGGCCTTGTTCATTCCTTATTTAATCTGTTTCTTTAAAACCGTTGCTTGCATTTTTGAAACCAGCCCCACCATTTTATCGATCAACTCTTTTATTTTCTCACAATCAAGACGCCCTTCCGGATCTGCCTCCTGCTCCATTAACCACAATGTAATATCTGATAATTCACTGATTAATTCATCTCTATCCATTTCATACCAACCTTTTTTTAACTATTCGGCACAACAAAAACAAATAGTTTTGACAATTTTAACAGTAATTTCTTATTTTTATGTAACAACAACCAAAATAAACGCATAATCTGAATCGTGGCAAATTATAACAAAGAGTGAATAATATGGCGGAACCAGCCCAACCCTGCACCTGCACCCCCTATCAAAATTTTTGCTGCTGCGGACCTGAAAAAGGCATCTCGGTAGTCCAACCCAGCTGCCAGAACCTGCCCGACGGCAGCGTGGTCAACAATCCTGCTTTCGTACCGGAACTCGGTAAATCATTCTGGACCTACAAGTTCATCACTGACTGCGCCTCCGGCACAAAGGCCGTCAGTAACTTGGGCATCCCGGTTTGTGAAGTTCTAACCACGGAACATATTACCGTCAGCGAGAAAATCGACGGCTGCGGCACATTTACACCGGTTCCCTTCACCGTGACTAAAAGCGATCCTAATTTAGGAACTGCTCCTGAAGGATTCCGGTTCGTTAAAGTAGAAACCCAAAATCGCTTTGAAAAAGGGGTCAGCGTCGAATACCGCCTGGAAATCGTAGGGGACTTCCCGATAGACATCCAGCCCGTCAAGGTTAAGGCCGAAACTAATATTCTTACTTTTGACTGCGATTGCTTTCAGGTTCCGAAATGCGCGCCCCAGGGCAAACTTGTAATCAGCAAGCAATGCGGGCATCAAATCGTTAACAACCAGGCAACCCTGAATTACAACCTAACCGTCGACAACATCGGTAAAGCACCGTTAAGCAATGTCCAGTTCCAGGACACCGTCTTCATACCGACGCAACTGACTTTCGGCACCGTCACCGTATCGCCGCCCACATTAACCGTAAACACCGCCACTCCCGGACAAATTAAGATCAGCGGCAACCTGGGCGCTATCAATCCGGGCGGGGAGGTATTAATTACCTACACCATCCCTGTCACCGGCATCTCCGGGCCGGGAAAATATATCATCAGCAATACCGCCAGGGTATCCGCCACGGGCACCGAGGCCACGGCCAGCTGTTCAACCAACCTGGATGCGGCACAGGTAAGCTCGGCAAAATGCTGCCGGGTATCCGACGGCAACCAGGGCCGCTTTACCATGACCATATCCGCCGTCGGCACTTCTCCCGAAGTACGGGTCAACGTGTTTGACAACCTGACCGTTCCCGGCGGCGTAACCGTTCAATTCAACAGTTTCGGCGGCTGCAGCGCCACATTTGCCAACACCGGGGAGCCCGTACCGACCAACACTAATATAAGCGGCCCGGTCAGGATACGCATTGACTGCAATAACCTGCTGGTCCCGAGCGGCGGCAGCGTCCAGAAAACCATCACCTTCACCGTGGTGTCGAGTACAGTATTCGGAACCGCAACTATTGCCAACGCGATTGAAACCATTACCCCGACCGACCCGGGAGCCCAGGTATTCCTCGGAGCGGGCACCTTACCGGTGGAAGCCGACATTGCCGTTGAGCTCAAAGCCACCTGTTTGCAACCCTGCACTTAACGATCAAGTAATCGCTAGATAACGACAATTTTAGATAAAGGATTTTTCTTCGTTTTGCAGAAGCAATATTTTTAAAACCGGTGTCCTCGGGGGTGGGGAAACGTGAAAATAGGCGCGGTTTTACTCCGGGCACGAAAAGCAAGGGCAGTAACGCTGGAAGAAGTATCTGACGTGACCAAAATCCGGCGCCGGTACCTGGAAGCGTTGGAAAATGAACAATTTGATATTCTCCCCGAACGAATTTATACCAGGTGCTTCTTAGGCACTTACGCCCGTTTCTTAGGTTTAGACGCCACAGAACTGATCCAGGCGTTTGACCGGACTCATCCCCTGCCGGCGAAAAACGAAACCCAAAAACCGTCCGCAAGTGTCCGGCCGGGGAAGACCACCGGCCGGACACGCAAGGTTGCCTTCCGCACCCGGCTGGCGTCCAGCCGGGACGCCTACCTGATGGCGAACGTACGAAATATTATGGCCGCCAAGAAAAAGCCGCCGTGGTGGTTACAGCCGGTTAACCGGCTTAAAATACTGACCCGCAGCCGTTCCGACAGTTAATAACTGTGGAAAACATGGATTTCCCGGTTATAAAGAAACAACGCCGGATTACCCCGGCGTTGTTTCTTTACTTTAAATTGGTGGGAGCAACAGGGCTCGAACCTGTGACCTCCTGCTTGTAAGGCAGGCGCTCTCCCAGCTGAGCTATGCTCCCAAAAATGGTGACCCCTACGGGATTCGAACCCGTGTTACCGCCGTGAAAGGGCGGTGTCTTAAACCGCTTGACCAAGGGGCCTTTTGGATATCTGTGGTGGGCCCACCAGGATTCGAACCTGGAACCAGCCGGTTATGAGCCGGATGCTCTACCATTGAGCTATGGGCCCGAATGGCTCCCCGAGCAGGATTCGAACCTGCAACCTACCGGTTAACAGCCGGTTGCTCTACCGTTGAGCTATCGAGGAATGCCAGCACATAACATTATACGATAATTTATATTAAGCGTCAATTAGTCTGGCTTAATAATTTATTCCAAGTAATCTTTTAATTTTTTGCTCCTGCTCGGGTGACGGAGCTTGCGCAGGGTCTTGGCTTCAATCTGGCGAATTCGCTCCCGGGTTACGCCAAACTTTTGTCCCACTTCTTCCAGGGTACGGGCACGTCCGTCATCCAGCCCGAAGCGCAGCCGCAACACTCTTTGTTCACGATCAGTCAAAGTCTTCAAAACTTCATCCAACTGTTCCCGTAAAAGGGTAAAAGATGCCTCTTCCGCCGGTGCTCTGGCCTCCTGGTCCTCAATAAAATCGCCCAAATGAGAATCTTCTTCCTCACCTATAGGAGTTTCCAGGGATACGGGCTCCTGGGCAATTTTCATGATCTCCCTGACTTTATCTTCAGAAATATTCATCTCTTTCGCAATTTCCTCGGGGACCGGATCACGGCCCAGCTCCTGTAATAATTGCCTTGATACCCGGATCAGCTTATTTATGGTCTCCACCATATGCACGGGTATTCTGATAGTCCGGGCCTGGTCGGCAATAGCCCTAGTAATAGCCTGGCGAATCCACCAGGTAGCGTAAGTACTGAATTTATACCCTTTCCGGTAATCAAACTTTTCCACCGCCTTGATCAGACCCAGGTTGCCTTCCTGGATCAGGTCCAGGAAAAGCATGCCCCTGCCCACATAACGCTTGGCAATACTGACCACCAGTCTTAAATTAGCTTCTGCCAGCCTTCTTTTAGCTTCATCGTCGCCTTCTTCCATACTCTTGGCCAGTTCCACCTCTTCTACCGGCGATAAAAGAGGAACTCGGCCGATCTCCTTTAAATACATGCGCACGGGATCATCTATGCCAACACCTTCAGGGATGGTAAGATCGACTTCCACCTCTTCAGACGGGTTTTCCATGTTTGAACTTCCCACGGGCACAACGTCCGATACCTCGGGAACAACTTCTATGCCCAGGCCTGCCAGTTTTTCATAAATATCGTCAATTTGCTCCGGTGTAAGGTCAATACCCTGGAGACTGTCCATGATCTCATTGTAAGTCAGGACGCCACGCTTCTTTCCCTTATCGATCAGTTCCTTAACATTTTCATTTTTCAGTTCCTCTCTCAATCGTATCACTCCCCTCTTTAGGGTACTCCTACATCATTAGCCCCGGAAACCTTCCGGTATTCTTGAAGTAAATTTTCCATGCGGTTCCGGTCTCCTGCTTTTTCTGCTTCGGCAATTACCCGTAAAACAAGATACTCGCGCCATAACTGGCTGTAAAGTGACTTATTACCGGACTTCTCAGCCTTACTTATCTCGTTCAGGAGCATTTTCCTGCGCTCCTGCCGGCTGCAACGGCCCAGCGATTCCAGATATCCTTTCATTATTTGAACCGGGTCTGCCCCGGGAATTTCCTGTGTCAACAACCGGCTCAGCACTGCCTGATCTTCATCTTCAAGATAACCTAAGATTTCTACAGGCCGGTAAGACGGACGACCGGCAGCTTCCATGCAGTATTTAAAAATTTTATTATAAGACGGGCGCCGAAACGGCTCTTCTCCCATTTCACCCAGAACAGCAGTTCCCAATGAAGGTTCTTCCAAAATGAGCCTCAAGAGCCCGGCTTCCGCTCTCGCCCTGGCATCTGGCTTTTCTTCCTCACTTACTATATTATGCTTAGTTTTAGTAAAATTATCCGGTTTAAGCCATTTATTTCCCTGTTTTTTATTAAATCTCTTAAATTCTCCCGCTACCGTTTCCCAGGACAGGCTCAAAACCTGGGCCACCGCCTTTAACCCCTCTTCTTTCTCTACTTCACTGTTCATGCCGGCTAGGTTTGGAAACACCATGCGCATTACTTCCAGCTTACCCGCTACGGTTTTAACGGTTCCCCCACCGGTGGCCTGCTGTAGTTTATATTCTATCAGGGATGGCGCTTTACTGATTAACTCCTCCCAGAACCGGTGCCCGTGCTTTCTTATTAAGTCATCAGGATCCTTACCGTCCGGGATACTCAGGACTCTTACCTGGCAACCCAACTCCTGCAGGATATCAAGTCCCCTAATGGTCGCGGCAACTCCGGCGGCATCGGCATCATAGGCGATCACTACATCCCTGCTGTAATTCATCAGCAGCCTGCCCTGCTCCACGGTAAATGCCGTACCGAGCGTGGCCACCGCGTTGGTAATCCCGTGCAGGTGCGCGGTAATAACATCCAGGTACCCCTCTACCACCACAACGAATTTCTTTTCCCTGATCGCCGGACGTGCCAAGTGCAAACCGTAAAGCAGACGCCCCTTGCTGAAAAAAGGGGTCTCCGGGGTGTTGACATACTTGGGCAGGGAATCATCCAGCACCCGCCCGCCAAAACCTGCCACCCGGGCGGCCGCATCGCGGATAGGAAAGATAACCCGGTTGCGAAACCGATCATAATATCTGCCGGCTTCATTTTTTACCGCCAGCCCGGCTTCAACCACCTCGTCGGACCGGTAACCCTCCCGGCCCAAAAACCCCAGCAGGGAATTCCATTCCGGCAGGGCAAAACCTATTTCGAAACGTTCCCACGCATCCCGGTTGAGACCTCTTGCTGCCAGGTAGCGCCTGGCTGCTGCCGCTTCCCGGTGCTGCTGTAAAACCCGGCTGTAAAAATCTTTGGCCAGGCTGTTGATCTGATGCAGTGCTTCCCGCCTGCGCTCCTTTTCCCGCCGGGCGGGACTTTCAGTTACAGGAACGGCAACCCCGGCCTGCCGGGCAAGCATATGCACTGCCTCATAAAAGGTTACGTTTTCCTTAAGCATTAAAAATTTAAAAACATCACCACCGGTACTGCAGCCAAAACAATAGAAAATTTGTTTATCCGGCGTGACAGTAAATGAGGGTGCCCGATCGTGATGAAAAGGACAGGAACCGGTGAAATATTTACCTTTTTTCTTCAGTTGAACGTAGCGGGAAACCACCTCAACGATATCTGACCGCAGGCGGACCGTTTCTATTATTTCATCAGGTATCAAGCCCACCTTTAGGATCACCTTCTACCAAATCTTCTTTAATTTAAAGTGATTCAACGTACAATCATATTATCCTGCCGGGAAAGTTTTAAAATCTTGTAAAAAAATGCTCCTATTAAAAGAAATATTCGCTGCCGCTTAATATTTTCCTTCCTAATCTCGACAAAATTTTTTAATATTATTACCAATTATTGCTACTTTTAACCCGGCGCGCTTTAATATGCCCAGGGGTGAGGGGTATACAAATCCTGATACACCCGAATGGCAAACCTGTCGGTCATCCCCGCTATGTAATCGCACGCCGCCCGCCTGGCGTTTCCGGTCCGGGCACGCTTCAGGTACTCCCCGGGCAACTCTCCGGGATTTTTCTGAAAATACCGGTACAGAAACTGGACCACGTGCCGCGCTTTCGCCTCTTCCCGCTTAGCCTCGGAACCGATATAAACATACTCAAACAAGAAGTCCCGCAGGCGGTCGGTGGCTGTTTTAATCACCGGGCTCATTTTTATTACCTCGCGCTCGTTCCAGTTGGTCTGAATTAAATCAAGCACCATGGTATTGATGCGTTCCCGGTGTTCCCTGCCCAGGATCTCAAGACAATCTTCCGGGAGTTCCTCCGGGGTGAGCACCCCGCCCCGGATTGCGTCATCAATATCATGATTTATGTAAGCCACCCGGTCGGCAATTTTTACCACCTGTCCTTCCAGTGTGGCAGGCATTGTCGGGCCGGTGTGGTTTAAAATTCCGTCCCGTACCTCCCAGGTCAGGTTCAATCCCTTGCCTCCCTCCAGTTCGTCTACAACTCTCAAACTCTGTTCGTTGTGCTTAAACCCCGGGAGGAAGACCTCATTCAGGGCTTCCTCCCCGGCATGCCCGAACGGGGTATGCCCTAAATCATGACCGAGCGCCACCGCCTCAGCGAGGTCCTCGTTCAACCTCAGTGCCCTGACTATGGTCCGGGCGATTTGCGACACTTCCAGGGTATGGGTCAGCCTGGTGCGGTAATGATCCCCTTCCGGGATGGTAAAAACCTGGGTCTTGTGTTTCAGGCGCCGGAAACTTTTGGAATGAATGATCCGGTCACGATCCCGCTGAAAAGCAGTTCTTACCTCGCATTCTTCTTCCGGTTGCGCCCGCCCCCGGCTCTCACAGCTGAAACAGGCATGGGGAGAAAAAATACGGTATTCCAATTCCTCGGTGCGCAAGCGGATATCCACGAACCCACCACCTTGCACAAATTTATATGTAATTAATTCTACATAAACACGTTTATTCCCCCTTTTAAAAGAGACGTGATAATGTATAATTTATTCCCTGCCCGGCTATTTTAGACCGGGACCCCCGGCAGGGAAATCCGGGCCAAAACCGAATACCTGGGATCATTGGAATTGAGCTCACTCAGCATCAATTCCACAGAAGAAATTTTGGCCGTACCGAATCCACCCTGTACCTGTGCAAGTTTTTCCGCCCTTTCCATTACGGCCGGGAACCCCGCGGGGGAACGTATCCTAGCCAGCGTAAGGTGCGGAGAAAACCGGCGCTTCTCCGGTTCAAAACCGATGTGCCCCATTTCCTGCTGCACCCGCCGGTGCAGGCGGGATAAAACACCGGTTTCGCCGGATACTCCCACCCAGAGTACCCGCGGCCTGTGTTTTGAAGGAAACATACCCACACCGGAAAATTCCAGCCGGAAAGGAGTAGTACCGGCCGCAGCACGGCTTAAAGCATCTGTAACCACCGGTACCCGGTCCCCGGCAACGTTGCCGAGAAATTGCACCGTCAGGTGCAGGTTTTCACTCTCCACCCATTTGGCATCAGACGGCAGCTTTCTGAGTTCTTTAATAATTGAATTAAGCGTACGCTTAACTTTCTCCGGTAAATTTACCGCTATAAACAATCTTAACTGCCGCAGAACTCCCACCTCACAAAGGATCCAAAAAAAATTTTCTTCAATAAATATCTTTCAACAAAGAACAAAATATTCCTTTCTTTGAATTATTTTTTACTTTATACTTGATTTATTGGTTAATTTTATCGATAATGTTTTAAAAAGGTGAAAAACATCGAGGAAACAAAATGCTGGAATATTTTGTATGGTTATTGGCGGTTAGTTTGATATTAGCTTTGATTTTCAAGGTCTTTAAAAGGCGGATCCCCCTGAGCGCCCGGGTTTTATACGGTTCCGTGGGAATTTCTTTTGCCCTCGGAATGATTTTTCCGATAGCTGTGGCCAACCTTACTCCCGGTAAGGTTGTTGCTGTATTTTTCGGGCTGATCGTTTTTTCCGCCGCGGTTCTGAGCTACAAGGACAGCAAGAATTTCCCCGAATCTGCTCCCGCTTCCCGGCAACCTGAAGCGCCGGATGAGGAGCCTTTAGATACCGGTCCGGTTGAGAGCCCGCTACCTGTCTCAATTGAAACCCCGTCACCCGACTTAACCGAAAGCCCGGTTGACCCGGAACCCTGTCCGGCATCAGACGGAGCCGGGCCGTCAAGGTCAGGGGTGGAAAACGGAGTAGGAGCAGAAACTCAAACCCAAGCGACCGCAGATCCGGTTCATGAAGTCGAAGAAAAAGAAGAACTGGTAAAAGAACTTCCCGAAGAAACTCCTGCCGCCGGCAACCGTAAAAATAAGGCTGAAACCGCCCCCGCCGGTACCGGACTACGGGCCGTCGCACCCGAACCACCGCCGGGACAATTAGAAGGAGAAGGAGAAAATAAAGAAGAAGACCGGCCGGCCGGAGAAGAAACGGCCGCCGGCCTGGATTTAACCGCGGCAGAAGATGGTCCGGAACCGGTCACGGCCGGTGATTATATCACAGCCGGTTTTAAAGCCAAAAGCGGCGGCGATCTGACCGGGGCCGTCAAGTATTTTTTGAAAGCTCTCGGGCTATGCCGGGAACCGCAGGTTTATGCCGCCCTGGCCCTGGAGATCAGCGCTGTTTACCAGGAAACCGGCCAGTATTTCCAGGCCGGGATGTTCCTCAGGTCTGTCGCCGGGCAAGATAAAATTGTCAATCAACCGGTTTTAAGACAAAAATTACTTGGCCGGCTGGTTTTTCTGGATACCCTGGCCGAACAGCTAAAGCTTGCCGAAATGCCCGGCGCGCCTTACTCAAAGATACCCGGTTTGGTTTTAATAAAAGCCAACCTTGAGACCAATAAAAAAATAAAACTATTTGCCGAAGGGGGAGAAGAAATTGAAAAGCAGCCGTCAGATTTTGGACCTGCCGGTTCTCAGCATTGAAGAAGGTAAGGAAATAGGCAGGGTCAAACATCTTGTCTTGAACCCGCAGCGGGGCGCGGTGGATTTTATCCTGGTGGAAGACCGGGCCTGGTACCTGGGACTGAAGGCCATACCCTATGAAGCGGTGCAGGGGATTGGAGAATTCGCCCTGACCGTGACCAACCGCTCATCCCTCTCAGAGGTCACGGAATGTGCCGGGATAGTTGACTTATTAGAAAAAGACCTGCGCCTGCCGGGCATAAAAGTGCTCAGCTCCAAAGGCTGCCTGGTGGGTTCCGTAAGCGAATTTTATATTAACGACAACAGCGGTGATATTGCCGGATGCCAACTGGTTCCGGAAAACAGCCAAACAGCCGCCGGCATCATTCCCGGAAAATTTATTCTTACTTACGGGAGTGATTACCTGGTAGTCGAAGAAGGGATCGAGGAAAAGCTGGTAAAAGAACTTCCGGAAGACCCCCCTGCCTTCGGCAGCCGGAAAAGCAAAGTTGAAACCGCCCCCGCCGGTACCGGACCGCAAGCTGCCGGGCATGAAAAACCACCGGAAGAAGAACTAAAACACTTCGAGGAACAGCAACGACAGTTCATACTGGGCAAAAAAGCCGCCATAACCATCACTGATGCTGACGGTAACATAGTGGTGGAAGAGGGTGAAATGATTACCCCGGAGACCATAGAACGGGCAAAGGCAGCGGACAAATATATTCAACTGACTTTGAACATTTGCGACTAAACCCCGGAGGCAGCAATGTCGCTTTTCAAAAAAACCGTACTCCTGTCGCTGTTTCTTTTGGTTCAGTCCGCAATCTGCGTTTTTGGAGCCGCCGCATTTTTGGAAACCGGGTATTCCGGGGTGATCCGGCATGGGGTCACGGTCAACGGTATCCCGGTAGGGGGATTGACTCCGGCGCAGGCAGCACGAAAATTGGAAAACACTCTTCCCGGCCCGGATAAAATAAAGCTGAGATTTACCGATGCCGGCACCGGAAAAACTGCTGCTATTGCCTTGCCGGAAATTAACGGAAAATACGATTTCCCTGCCGCAACTGAAGAGATGACCAAATACTGTAAAAAAGGCCTGGACTTCAGTCAGTTGATCTCCGTCCTGCGTCTCAGAGCCGCACCGGCCGAACTGGCATTAAAAATTACTTATGATGATGAACAACTAAAGCAAAACATCAAATTAATCGGAGAAACCTGGAAAGAGCAACCGCAAAATGCCCTGGTTAAAATATCCAACCAAAAGGTGTTGGTCGTTCCTGAAACGAACGGCTACAGGCTGGATTTTGAGAATACATGGAAAAAAACACGCCTGGCCCTGGCCCGGGGCGTTTTTAATATCAGTGCGTCGGGACAAATTTTGCAACCAGAAATTACTGTTTCCGACCTTAAAGGAATTGATACGCTGCTGGCTGAATTCACTACCGCTTATGACGGCAGTGCCGAAAACCGAGCTCATAACATTGCTCTGGCCGGAGCCGCTGTAAACGGCTCCGTTCTGAAACCGGGTGAAATATTTTCCTTAAACCGGTGCCTCGGCCCCCGGTTGGCGAATACAGGCTACCTGAAAGCCCCCGTAATCACCAATAACCGCTTGGCACTGGATTTTGGAGGCGGTATTTGCCAGGTCGCCACCACCCTCTATAACGCCGCACTCCTGGCCGACCTGGAAGTTATCGAACGTTTTCCCCACTCACAGCCGGTCAACTACGTCCCTCCCGGCCGTGACGCCACAATTTCCAACGACCACCTGGATCTCAAGTTCGCCAACAACACTGCTGCGCCGGTGTATATCGCCGGACGGGCCGATGCTGCGACTTTTACCGTCCGTATTTTCGGGGGAGATAAAAACAACCGGCGCACGGTAAGAATTGAGTCGGAAAAGCAGCTTATCGCGCCGAAAGTCATAGTCATGCGGGACGATACTCTCCAGGAAGGCGAAACCAGGGTCATAAATCCGGGGAAAGCAGGTTATCAGGTAAAAGTTTACCGCGAGGTGCTTAAAGAAGGCCGGGTGGTTTCAAAAACCTTAATCTCAGAAGACTATTACCGTCCCACGAACAAAATCATCCACGTGGGCCCCAAGCCGGAAGGGGTGGAAAAATAAAATGAAGACCCGTTGCACAGCAGCAGCGGGTCTCTACAGTCAAATTGAATTTAGTTTGGTCCCGTTCGTTACTTGATTAAGAAGTTTTCTGCAAGTGAGGCGCGCAGAACGTCTTCTTTTGCGAGCCGTCGTTTTTGATTCCGGCCTGGGCGGCAACAAGCCTGGCGATGGGGACCCGGAAAGGCGAACAGCTGACAAAGTCCAATCCAAGCCCATAGCAAAATTCAATTGAGTCCGGTTCTCCGCCGTGTTCCCCGCAAATACCGATCAGCAGGCCCGGTTTGGTCTTGCGGCCCAACTCCACGGCTGTTTTCATCAAGCTACCCACACCCTTGCGGTCCAGCACCATAAAGGGATTGTCGGCCAGTATTTTCTTGTCCAGGTAGTCCTGCATAAATTTACCTTCGGCATCGTCCCGGGAAAATCCCAGCACGGTCTGGGTGAGGTCGTTGGTGCCAAAGGAGAAGAAATCCGCCTGTGCCGCCACTTCGTCTGCCAGGAGGGCGGCCCTGGGCACTTCGATCATGGTGCCTACCGTGTAATGAAATTTTACCCCGGTATCCTTCATCACTTCTTCGGCGGCATTCACTATCACTTCCCGCAAAATCTCCAGTTCCTTCTCTGCTATAACCAGTGGTATCTCAACCTCCGGAACAGGGTTAAACCCTTCTTCAACCAACCGGGCGGTTGCCTTGAATATAGCCCGTGCCTGCATGCCGTACACTTCAGGGAAAGTGATGCCCAATCGGCACCCCCGGTGTCCCAGCATCGGGTTGAATTCCGACAAGGCCCGTACTTTTCTCAGCAGTTCTTCCTTCCGGCTGATTTCCGCTTTATCGCCCCCGGTCAGGCGCAAGCGGGTTATTTCCACCACCAGGTCCTCCGCGTTGGGCAGGAACTCGTGCAGTGGCGGGTCAAGCAGTCTTATGGTCACGGGAAAACCGTCCATAGCTTTCAGGATCCCGTAAAAATCCCCCTGCTGCATGGGTAAAAGCCGGTTCAGCGCTGCCTGCCGCTCTTCCCGGCCGGCAGCCAGGATCATCTCCTGGACAATAGGCAGGCGGTCCTGAGCCATAAACATGTGCTCGGTCCTGGTCAGGCCGATCCCGGCAGCACCGAATTCCCTTGCCTTGGCAGCGTCATCCGGAGTGTCGGCATTGGCCCTGACTCCCAGGGTCCGGACTTGGTCGGCCCATACCAAAAGCTCCTGAAATTCAGGGGACAATTCGGGATCCAGCATCGGCACCGCACCCAGGATAACACTGCCGGCGGCACCGTCAATAGAAATAATATCCCCCTGCTTAATGGCCAGTTCTTCGGTATAAAACTCGTTGCGTTCGTAATCAATCTTTATTGACTCACAGCCGCAGACACAAGGCTTGCCCATTCCCCGGGCCACTACCGCGGCATGACTGGTCATTCCCCCGCGCGAAGTCAGCACGCCCTGTGCCGCCACAATCCCGTGAATATCGTCAGGAGTGGTTTCAGTCCGCACCAGGATTACACTTTTCCCCTCTTGTCCCAGCTTTTCAGCCATATCAGCGTCAAATACCACCATACCGGACGATGCTCCGGGTGACGCCGGCAAGCCCCTGGCGACCACATTCAGTTCGGCCGCGGGGTTAATCCGGCGGTGCAGAAGTTGTTCGAGATGGCCCGGCTCGACCTTTAATAAAGCTTCTTCCTTGGCAAGCAGGCCTTCGTTAAACATATCCACGGCAATCTTAATCGCCGCCTGCGCGGTACGTTTGCCGGTACGGGTCTGCAGGATCCACAGCCTGCCCCGCTCAATGGTAAACTCAACATCCTGCATATCGCGGTAGTGTTGCTCTAAAAGGTTGCAAACCCCGGCAAATTGATCGTAGATTTCCGGCATATCCCGCTGCAGTGCCGCTATGGGCTGCGGGGTACGGATGCCGGCTACCACATCTTCGCCCTGGGCGTTGATCAGGTATTCACCGTAGAGCTTATTCTCTCCTGTGGAAGGATTACGCGTAAAAGCCACGCCGGTACCGCTGTCTTCGCCCAGATTCCCGAAGACCATCGCCTGGATATTGACAGCAGTCCCCAGGTGATCCGGAATCTTGTTATACTTGCGGTAGACGACGGCACGATCGTTATTCCACGAGTTGAAAACGGCATAAACAGCCATAAACAACTGCTCTAACGGCTCTTGAGGAAACATGCGGCCCGTTTCTTTTTGAATCAGATGCTTATATCCGGCAATGACTTTTCTCCACTCCCCGGCGGAAAGCCGGTAGTCATCCTTTACCCCGGCTTCGGTTTTCCAACACTGAAGAATTTCTTCAAACCGGTTGTGTTCCACGCCCATCACTACATTACCGAACATATTGATGAAACGGCGGTAACAATCCAGGGCAAACCTTTCGTTTCCCGTAGCGGCAGCAAGAACCTCCACGGTCCGGTCGTTCAAGCCGAGGTTTAAAACCGTATCCATCATTCCGGGCATGGATATGGGAGCGCCGGAACGTACTGAAACCAACAGGGGATCGGTTTTATCCCCGAATTTTTTACCCAGTCTTTGTTCCAATATGCTGATCTTTGCTTTAACCTGGTCTTCCAATCCTTCAGGAAACTTTTGTCCCAGTTCGGTAAAATCTTTACACGCTTCGGTGGTAACAGTTAATCCAGGCGGTACCGGAAGGCCGATATTGGTCATCTCAGCCAGATTGGCTCCTTTACCTCCCAGTAGACTTTTCATCCCTGCGCTGCCTTCTTCATAAAGGTAGACATACTTTTTACCTGCCAAGTCTTTCCCCCCTAAAATAAATTTCTAACACCCTGGTAGCAGTTTCTTCTACAGCTTTATTAGTGACATCAATAACTGAGCAGTTAGCTCTTTTCATAATCTTTTCAGCATATTCGAGTTCTTTCAGAATGCGGTTCATACTGGCGTAGTCTGCCCTTGAGGTCAGCCCCAGGGTTTTCAGGCGTTCTCTCCTGATTTCATTCAATTGTTCGGGCTGTATGGTCAGACCAATCAGTTTATGGGGCGGTAGACTGTATATTTCCTCCGGAGGAGCTACCTCCGGAACCAGCGGCACATTGGCCACCTTAATCCTTTTATGAGCCAGGTACATGCAGAGAGGTGTTTTTGAGGTACGGGAAACGCCGATGACTACCAGATCCGCCCGTACAATTCCCCGCGAATCTTTCCCGTCATCGTATTTTACGGCAAATTCAATTGCCTCGACCTTGCGGAAATACTCGTCATCCATCCTGCGCACCAAGCCCGGTTCCAGCTTCGGACGGCGGTGCACAACAACAGCCAACGCTTCCAGCATCGGAGTCATGATATCTACTGCAGGGATACCGTACTTTGCCGCTTCATCGACCAGGACCTCACGTAATCCCGGCAGCACTAAAGTATAAGCTATGACGCTGTTAAAAGCGCTGGCCTCTTCCACTATCTCGACCAACTCTTCTGTGCTGTTCACATAAGGCACCCGGCGGATATCCGAACCACCGTGATTATACTGGCTGGCGGCGGCACGGGCAACCAGTTCCGCAGTTTCACCCACGGAATCGGATACAATGTATATCACCGGCTGGATTCCATTTTCGGTGGAAATCATAACTCCTCCCTACTTTCCTTCCCCTAATTCCACAAAAAGACGGGCGATATTCGTCTTGCTGATACGCCCGATTACTTCCAATCCTGCTTCCCCGTCCGGCAGATTAACTTTGCGCACTACGGGCAGGGCGTCCACCTCGTGTTCGATGATCTTTTTTGCCGCAGACCACACCGATTCCCCGGAAGTAGTGTATAAAATGTTGGGCATGCGGGTCATAACCACCCCTACCGGCAGATTATGAATATCATGACCGCCCAGGGTGGTTTTAAGCAGGTCCTTGCGGGAAAGAATCCCTTCCAGCAGTCCTCCTTCTTTTACCACAATGAGGGTGCCCACATCCTTAATGAACATATTTACCACGGCGTCGTAAACCGAACATTTCTCAGAGACCACGACGGGTACCGATTTAATGCTTTCGACCAAAATTCCTTTTAATTTACCGGCAACAACTTGATACGGAGATTTACCGCTGTAAAAATACCCCACTCTAGGCCGGGCTTCAAGTAAACCGGCCATGGTCAGTATGGCCAGGTCCGGTCTCAGGGTCGCCCTGGTCAGGGAAAGTTTCTCGGCAATATGCTCGCCCGTAATCGGGCCGGAACTTTTAACTATTTCCAAAATAGTCTCCTGCCGCCTGGTTAATTGCAAATCAATCGCCCCTTAAGAGCAAATATGTCATACTATTTAACCGAATGACCGATATATATTATATATTATATCCCTTAAATAATTTCCCTCTTTCTTAAAAAATAATTTGTCATTAAATTTATTCCGCCACTATTTTCCTCAAGTCAACCACCCGCATAACCAGAGAGACCAGGCCGGACAGAAGAGCCAGGCGGTTTTCCCGCACTTTTTCATCTTCAACCATAACCATTACGGAATCAAAGAAGTCTTCCAACGGTTTCTGCAGCGTGGCTACGGCGGTTAGAAAAGAAAGATAGTCCTGTTGCTCCAAGTATGCCCCGGTCTCTTCCCGCACCCTGGAGAGACGGTCATAAAGCCTTTGCTCACTGGCATCACTCAGCACGGCCGGATCTACCAGGCGGATAACGGTATTTTTAGAAAGGTTGTTGGCACGCACGAAGGCGGTCAACAAATCAGCAAATGCCGGCTCCCGGCGAAATTCGGAAAGGTCGCCGGCTCTCAACAGGGCATCGCTGAAATCGTCGTAACCGGCGGCTAAAACCGCGTCCACCACATCATAGGCAAAGCCGTAATCGCTGAAGATACCCTTGAGCCGCTGCTTAAAAAATTCCGCCGTATCCGCTTTAACTTTTTCCAGGCTGTTTTCAAGCCGGACCTTGCCTTCATACCCCCGGTAGGCCGCCTCGACTAGCTTTTCAAGAGACAAAGCGATTCGCCCTTCCAGGAGGATATGGCTCACCCCCAGGGCCTGGCGCCTTAAAGCATAAGGATCCTGAGAACCGCTGGGCTGTATGTCCAGGGCAAAGAACCCGGTAATATTATCAATCTTGTCGGCGATACTTAATATTTTTCCCGGAAGAGTTTCCGGAAGCCGGTCTCCGGCAAAACGCGGCAGGTAATGTTCCAAAACAGCCTCCGCCACCGCCGGCTCCTCACCCGAGCGCACAGCATATTCTTTGCCCATTATACCTTGAAGCTCGGGAAATTCATAGACCATATTAGTTACCAGGTCTGCCTTTGACAGGTAAGCCGCACGCAGGGCCTGGTTTTTCTCATGCTTCCCGGTACCCGTCACATCCGCCAGGTAACCGGCCAAAATACCGATTCTCTCTACCTTATCGTAAACGGTCCCGAGACGCTCATGAAATACAATTTTCTTCAGCTCAATTACCCTTTGAGCCAGCGGTATTTTCAGGTCCTCCCGGTAAAAAAAGTCGGCATCGGCCAGGCGGGCCCGCAGCACTTTTTCATTACCCGCCCGCACTTTGTCCAGGTGGTCCGCCGTACCGTTTCTGACGGCAATGAACTTGGGGAGCAGAGTACCGTCCGGGCCGGTTACCGGGAAATAACGCTGGTGTTCCCGCATCGGGGTAATCAGTACCTCGCGCGGCAGTTGCAAATAATCCGCACTGAAATTGCCCAGCAGCGCAGTCGGATATTCCACCAAGTTATTTACTTCACGCAACAGGTCATCGTCCTCTTCCACCCGGCCTCCCGCCGAATCCGCCAGCTTTTGCACCTGCTGACGGATAACTTTTTTCCTTTCCACCGGGTCGACCATAACATAATTATTTTTCATTTGTTCAAAATATTCCGCCGGAGAAGCTACCTTTATGGGTTCCTTGCTCAGGAAGCGGTGGCCGTAGGTAATCCGGCCCGCTTTCAACCCGGCAAATTCAAATGCGATTACCTCCTCGCCGAAAAGAGAAAGGATCCAGCGCACGGGCCGGGCAAAACGCACGTCCAGATCACCCCAGCGCATAGGCTTGGGAAAATGCAGGCCGGTGATAAAGCCGGTGGCGGTTTCCGTAAGAATATCCCGTGCCGGACGGCCTGCTTCCCGCTTGACCGCAAAGACATAATCAACATGCCCGAGAGGTTTTTTTACCAGTTCGGATACAGACACCCCCTGGCTTCTGGCAAAGCCTTCGGCGGCCCTGGTGGGAGTCCCGTCCGGCTTAAAAGCCACTTTTGCGGCCGGTCCTTTTACTTCTTTTTCCAGGGGCTCCTGGTAACCGGGCAATCCTTTGATGTACAGTACCAGCCGGCGCGGGGTGCCGTAAGTTGCCACCTGTTCAAAGGACAGGCGGTGTTCCCGCAAAACCCCGGCTGCCAGTTCCTTCAACTCTTCCAGGGCGGAATCCAGGAACCTGGCCGGCAACTCTTCAACCCCTATTTCAAGTAAATAATCCTTCAAATTTACCTTAGCGGACATCTTCCTACGAAGCCTCCTTTTTCTTCAGCAGCGGGTACCCCATAGCCTCACGCTGTTGCAGGTAAGCCTGGGCGCAAAGCCGGGCCAGATTACGCACCCGGGCGATAAAACCGGTACGTTCCGTGACGCTTATGGCTCCGCGGGCATCCAAAAGGTTGAAGGTATGGGAACATTTCAGGACATAGTCATAAGCCGGCAGGACCAAACTTTTTTCCACTACCCGCAAGGCCTCCCGCTCGTACATGTCAAACAGGCCGAACAACATTCCGGTTTCCGCCATTTCAAAGTTATAATGGGAATACTCGACTTCCCCCTTGTGGTGTACGTCACCGTAAGTAACCCCGTCAACCCAGGTGATATCGAAAATATTATCCACTCCCTGGATAAACATGGCCAGCCGTTCCAAACCGTATGTAATCTCGGCGCACACAGGCCGGCAGTCAATACCGCCGCACTGCTGGAAGTAGGTAAACTGGGTTATTTCCATTCCGTCCAACCATACCTCCCAGCCTAAACCCCACGCACCAAGGGTGGGAGATTCCCAATTGTCCTCGACAAAACGGATATCGTGTTCATCCGGGTCAATGCCTATCGCCTCGAGGCTGTCCAGATAAATCTCCAGCACATCGTCAGGTGCAGGCTTTAATATTACCTGGTACTGGTAATAATGCTGCAGGCGGTTTGGGTTCTCACCGTAGCGCCCGTCCGTGGGTCTCCTGGAGGGCTCGACGTAAGCAACCCGCCACGGTTCAGGACCCAGAGCCCGCAAAAACGTTGCGGGGTTCATGGTACCGGCTCCTTTTTCCATATCGTAGGGTTGCTGAATAATACAGTTTTGCCGTGACCAGAAACTTTCCAGAGCAAGAATGAGTTCTTGGAAATACATATAACGCCTCCTTAAAGTTATTTTTATCCAAAACTAAACTCCCACCCCCGGCACATACACCAGGGACGGGAGTTTTTCCCGCGGTTCCACCCTGATTGACCGATTATTTTACTCCCGGCAGGCAATTGCTGACCGGAAGCATTTCCTGGTAATTACTACCGGAATATAAGCGGTCCTCTCTTCAAATGCAAGCTTTACTGACCGGTACCGCCCGTGGCCGGCAAGGCATATCTCGGGCCGTCTCCTGCGTTCCTCTTGCAGCTCGGAAACCCCTTTCACCGGCAATGCTTTACCCGTTCTCACCCCGTACAGGCTCTCTGCAAAAACATAATCCCGGTTACTTTTTTCCTCATTGCCGTATTTTTTAAATAAATTTACCAAATTTAAGGGCTAAAGTCAATGCTGTTGCTGTAATATTCGTTTCAGAACCCCTCCTCAACCGGGTTCTCCCCCGCATTTTCACAGCCCGGCGGGTTTTCCCGGCCGGTGTCGCCCGTGCGCTCAAATTCAAGGGTATACTTATTGGCCATCGCTGCTAACGTACCCAGGGCGCCCAAAACGGCGATCTCACTGCTGGCGAGGGCACCGATCACCCCCAGCGCGCCGACGGAGGCCGGGAAATCCAGCACCGTTTTTCCACCCTTTTTAACTTTTATGCGGTAACCGCGTCCCCGGTGCATAAATTCCCTGAGATTTTCCATCATATCCCGGCCTTTGGCCTGAAAACGCTCGCCAAAATTGCGTCCCTTTTCTTCCAGGTTGATCAGGGCCTGAACGACATCTCCTCCGGCCGCATCTAGCGCCTCCCTGGCTTCTTTATAACCTACACCCAGCCGGGCCCGTAAAATATCAATCTTTTCCAGATCACGGTTCATCTTTTGATACCCCCTTTTTTACATATTAACTCCCCTGCAATACGTTTTTATACATCAAAACCGTGACGAAACCGGTTCATAAAAGCAGTGGATTTTAAATCCCGTTCCATATGGTACCTTAAATATTCAGCTAATATTTTCTTGATCTGGTTTTTGACCCGGGGTGCCACTTTGAGTTGGTGCAACCGGGCAGGCCGCCAGCTTAAAAGAATTTTTAAAATCTCCACCAGCCCCCTGCTGCAGGCCAAGGCACCGAGATCCCCGGAACCACACCCGGCGCACAGCACCCCGCCCTGTTCCGGGCTGAAAAAAACCTCCCCGCCCACAGGCCGGTGACAGCCGGCACAGGTATCCAAAACCGGCCGGTAGCCCATTAACGCGGCGATTTTAATTTCAAAAGAGCGCAGCAGCAATTCATCATCATAGTCCGCCATCAGGCGCAGGGTATCCAGGAAAAGAACGAAAAGTTCCCCGTCCGGCACTAATTCGGGGGTGAGGGCGTCCACCAGCTCGGCCATATAACTGGCAAAAACAATCTTTCCCAGGTCAGTCCCCAGGTATGAAAACGTTTCTACTGCTTCACACTGGCTCACCGCATCGAGTTCCCTGCCCCGCCTGAGCAGAAATTTTGAAAAGACAAAGGGCTGCACGGCACCGCGTTTCCTGCTGTAAGGTTTGGCGACACCGTGGGCCATTACCTTCATTTTGCCGTATTCCCGGGAATACAGGGTCAGCAGTTTGTCTCCCCCGCCGCAGTCCCTGGCCCGCAACACCACGGCTTCAACTTTGTAAAGTCTCATTGCAACAGGACTCCAAACCTCTTTAAGTTAACCACACAGTATTACCTGCTAAAACAGTGAAAAATCTTTAATGCTTCCATTAAGAAATCAGGCTTGATTTATTGTATAATATCTAAAGGGTTGCCTTAGTATACTGTGGTACAGGAGTGATGATGTTTTGCGTGTCGTAGTAGGAATAACGGGAGCTTCGGGTGCAATATACGGAATAACGGTTCTTAAATTATTAAACTCCTGTGAAGTCGAAACCCACCTGGTTATAAGCCGCTGGGCCCGCCGCACGATTGAACTGGAAACTAATTATACCCCGGATGAGGTAGCTTCCATGGCCCACCGCTTTTACCGGGCGGATGATCTGGGCGCCGCCGTTTCCAGCGGTTCCTTCACCCACGACGGCATGGTAATAGCACCGTGCAGCATGAAGACCCTGGCCGCCATAGCCTGCGGTTTTTCAGACAACCTTATTTCCAGGGCGGCCGACGTCACCATCAAGGAAAGACGAAAGCTGGTGCTTTTACCCAGAGAAACTCCCTTAAGTCCCGTTCACCTGGAAAACATGTTAAAACTGGCCGGAGCCGGAGTGGTTATTATGCCGCCGGTACCGGCATTCTACCACCGTCCTGAAACCGTCGCAGAGGTAGTCAACCAATCCGCAGGCCGCACCCTCGACTTGCTGGGTATTAAAAACAACCTGTTTCAGAGATGGGGAAACACGGACTCTTAAAAATAATACAAAAGTCCGCCTGTAGCTACAGACAGACCGGGTCCCTGGGTTAAATCAAAACCTAACAATCCAATATTTTTAATCATCTTCCCTGTAGACGAAGTTTTTCAACTGGGTTTCTTTATTCCGCCAGTCGGCCCTGACTTTTACCCACAACTCAAGAAATATTTTTGAACCCAGCAGTTTTTCCATTTCCTCCCTGGCCAGCCGGCCGATTTTTTTCTGCAACTGTCCGCCCTTTCCGATCAAGATGCCCTTTTGGGACTCTCTTTCAGTATAGATCACCGCCCGCACGGCCACCAAATTACCGGGCCGCCGCTCCAGTTCTTCAATTACGACGGCTACCGAATGCGGTATTTCCTGGCTGGTAAAGTGAAGCACCTTTTCCCGGACCAGTTCGGCCATGATAAAACTCTCGGGCCGGTCAGTGACCATTCCGTCGGGATAATATTTGGGCCCGCAGGGCAGGTAGCCCGCCACAACCTCCAGCAGGGTGGAAATGTTTTCCCCGGTTAAAGCGGATACCGGAACTACTTCGGAAAAATGATACAACTTACGGTACTGTTCGATCAGGGGCAGCAGTTCATTCTTGCTGACCAGATCAATCTTGTTAACCACCAGTAAAACCGGGGTGGTGAGGCCTGCAAACTGCTTGACGGCAAAACGGTCTCCCGGGCCGGGCGGCCCCCCCGCCTCTACCAGAAAAAGGACCGCGTCCACCTCTTTCAAAGTCTTCAGAGCAATGCGCACCAAGTGTTCACCCAACCGGTGCCTGGGCTTGTGAAAACCGGGAGTATCCAAAAAAATAATCTGGGCATCATCCCGCGTGAGCACACAAAGGACCTTGTTTCTGGTGGTCTGAGGTTTATCGGACACGATAACCGCCTTGCGGCCCACCAGCCGGTTCAGCAAAGTGGATTTGCCGACGTTGGTCCTGCCCACTACGGTTACAAAACCGGACTTAAATTCTTTTTTCTCTTCGGTCACTATCACACCAACCAACTTTATTTGCTTATAATCCGGATCACTCGCGCTTCCCGCCGAATAGTGCCGGCATCAGTTGCCCTACCGTCTGTACGCGATATTCCCCCCGGCAGTTCACCATGTAAACTTTTATTTCCGTCCCGAACTCCGCCAATACCTGACGGCAGGCACCGCACGGGGTACAGTAATCTTCCGTACCGCAGGTTACGGCAATAGCCTCAAAATCACGCTCGCCTTCGGAAACGGCCTTAAATAAGGCCACCCGTTCCGCACAGCAACTCAAGCCGTAGGAAACATTTTCCACGTTACATCCGGTATAACAATGCCCTTTGCCGGTTAAAAGAGCGGCGCCCACCCTGAAATTCGAGTAAGGCGCATAGGCCTTTTCCCTGGCTGTAGCCGCGGCCCGGATCAGTTTTTCAACCGGAAATTCCAAGAACAGCATCTCCGATCCGATAATAAACTAAAATTTACTGCAGCACACCCGCGAAAAGGATTTTCAGGTAAGGATAAAACACAATATAAGCAACTACAATTGAGTTTAATGCCGCCACAAGCACCGCTCCGGCGGCGATGTCCTTGGCGGCCCGTGCTCCCGGGTGATAATCTTGCACGTTAAGATCCACCACTGCCTCAACTGCAGTATTTACCATTTCAGCCGTAATTACCAGTGCAATTGCAAAAAACACAAACAGCATATCCCTGGAATCAATCCGGAGCCAGTACCCCAACCCCAGCACCAAAAGTGCCGCGATAAAATGAATGCGCATGTTCCGCTGCGTCTTAAGGGAGTAAATTATTCCTGCCGCGGCGCATTTAAAGCCGCGCAAAAACCTGCGTACGTGCAAGAACGCCACCTGCCAAAAATTTTATCTGACTAATGACTACCTGCTTAATTTCAAGCGGCTGAGTATTTCTTCTTCTTTTTGACGCATAACCCGTTGTTCTTCATTGTCCCGGTGGTCATAACCCAAAAGGTGCAGCAGGCCGTGCACAGCAAGGTAAGCCGCTTCCCGTTGAAAACTGTGCCCGTATTCCCCGGCCTGCCGGCCGGCGGCCGGCAGGGAAATAACCACATCACCCAAAATTATTCCCTCTTCCAGGCTGGGAACCGAAACCCCCTCCTGCATGGCAAAAGAAAGCACGTCCGTGGGGCGGTCAATACCGCGGTACTGGAGATTCAGCCCCTTAATATAGGCATCATCGACAAAAACCAGGCTTATCTCCGCCTCATCACCGTAACCCTCATTTTTCAATACTTCCCGGGCAACCCCTGTTAGAAAACCGGTAAAATTATCATCTACCGCCACTTCTTCCTGCAAGTTGCTTACGAGAACCGACATTTTTCGCTCTCCTTTCTATTTCCCCGGCCAAATCGGGATATTCTACCCGCGAATGGAATATTCCTGACAACACCCTTACAAAAGATGTTGCGATTGCGTCAAGATCTTTAAAAGTAAGGTCGCATTCTTCAAGCTGCTCGTCGTAAAGTTTATCCTTGATAATTTTGCGCACCAGCCCTTCCACCCGGCCCGGTGTACGGTTCTGCATGGACCGCACTGCCGCCTCCACCGAGTCTGCCAGCATAACTATTGCCGATTCCCTGGTTTGGGGCTTGGGGCCTTCATACCGGTACTCCTCCTCGGTAACGGATTCAGTACGGTCGTTTTCCAGTGCTTTATGGAAAAAGTATTTTACCAGGCCGGTGCCGTGGTGTTGGTCAATAATATCTATTATACCATGGGGCAGCTTGTTTTCCTTCGCCATTTCCACCCCGTCCTTGACGTGTGAAGTCAGGATCAAGGTGCTTAAAGACGGGGCGATCTTGTCGTGCGGGTTGTCACAACTCATTTGGTTTTCAATAAAAAAATAAGGTCTTTTGATCTTTCCGATGTCATGATAATAAGCTCCCACCCTGACCAACAACGAGTCGCCGCCCACCGCATCAACGGCAGCCTCGGCTAGGTTGCCCACAATAATGCTGTGATGATAAGTTCCCGGTGCCTCGGTGAGAAGTTTTTTTAGCAACACATTATTGGGCTGGGAAAGTTCCAGCAGTCTTACCGGCGAGGTAAGGCGAAAGGTGTTTTCAAAAAACGGCAGTGAACCATTGGTTAATATGGAAGATAAAATTCCACTGATAAAACCCATGACCAAACTGGTGGGAACCAACAACCCAAGAGAGGTTCCGGTTGCCAGTCCGACGACAAATATCGCCGTTATATTGGCCAGGCTGGTAAAAACCCCCGCCCGTACCAGGTCGCCGCGCTGGCTTAACTTTGATACACTGTAAACACCGGTAATCCCACTGATCAGCCCTACCAAGCCAAAGCGCAGCTGGTTTCCCGTCATTACTCCCAGCATGAGGCTCATCACCGCCACCACCAGCACTGCCAGGCGCGAATCAAGGAGAATGGCAATAAGCATCCCGGCAGCGGCAAGAGGCACCATATAACCGAACTGGGCCCCGAATTCAGGCCACTGGGTGACATTAATAGCAATAATTGCCTTGCCCACCGCCAGGACCATGACCACGATTATTCCCAGCAGGTAAAGATGACCGGAATGTTCATAAATCTCCCGGTTTTGCTGGTAAAGATAAAAAAGAACCACCAGCATTAAGAGAGCTACCAGCAGGAATACACCGATTATCGAAGCAACGGGAAGTTCCGGGCGGGTCAACCCCAGTGCCCGGAGCTTGGCCAGGTGCTCCTGGGTCACCACCTCGCCTTCACCGATTATTTTTTCCCCTGATTTAACCGACACCATGACCGGGGGCACGGAAGACATGGCTTCTTCTTGTTCCTGCTTCATCCGCCTGTAGTCGACAAAGCTGTTGGGACGCAAATACCTGTTTATGACCCCCCGGGAAAATTCTTCGTAAGGTTTGGACAACCGCATCCCGTTGACCCGTTCTGTTAAAGACGTTCTTACCTCTTCCAGGCGGTCCTGGGTCACCCCGTCACCGGTTTCCATCACTTCCGTGACCAGTTGCTTTAACTTGGCTCCAACCTCCCGGGTGTCTGCGGGCGAAGACTGAGCCAGACCTTGTATATTTTTAGCATTCATTTCAAAAGTAATCACCGAGCGCAACCCGGCGATCTTACCGGCAACATCCAGGGATTCATCACCCTGCACCGAGCAAACCATGTCCGCCAGTTTGGAAATATCCTCTTTTACGGCGACACTTACCTGGGGATCTTTGCTGTAGATCAGGTCCACCTTTTCAGCCGCCAGGCGGCGCTTTTCATTGGTCTTATAAGTATCCTCAAAGACAATACTTTTCGGGGCCTTGATCGTTTTGGAGGATACTTGTCCCGCCACGAGATTATTTTTTTCCGGAAAAAAACTTACGGTTATAATTATCGAAATTAAAACTAAAAATAAAACTGCAGCGCTGCCCCTCCGTACTTTACGCTGCCTTGCCAACATAAGGAAAACACTTTTTACCTTTTCTTTTACCACGCTGAATGTGAGCATGGGGTTTCACTCCTCTTCGACCACACCTTACTGACCTGCTTCATAGGCTCTGATAATCTCTTCCACCAGCGGGTGCCGGACGATATCCTCGCCGGTCAAAGTGTGGATACCGATACCGGTTACGTTTTTCAAAACTTGAAGCGCGTTAACCAGCCCTGACACCTGCCCCCTGGGCAGGTCGATCTGGGTAATATCGCCTGTAATTACCGCTTGAGAACCAAAGCCCATCCGCGTGAGAAACATCTTCATTTGCTCCGGAGTAGTATTCTGCGCTTCATCCAAAATGATGAACGAATCCTCCAGCGTCCTTCCCCGCATATAAGCCAGGGGTGCAATCTCAATGACGTGTTTTTCCAGATATTTTTGAGTATTTTCCACCCCCAGGACATCATAAAGACTGTCATAAAGCGGCCTCAGATAAGGATCTATTTTCTCCTGCAGGTCTCCCGGCAAAAAACCCAGCTTTTCCCCTGCTTCCACTGCCGGGCGGGTAAGAACCAGCCTTCCCACATCCTTATTGCGCAACGCTTTGATCGCCATCACCACCGCCAGGTAGGTTTTGCCCGTACCGGCCGGACCGATGGCAAATACTATGTCGTAATTCTTTATTGACTCAACGTACTTTTGCTGTCCGATCGTCTTTGGTTTGATTTGTTTGCCGCGGGGAGTAACCAAGGCTACTTCTCTGGCCAGATTTTCCAATGAATTCTTGATGCCGCTCTGCGCCGCCTTAACGGCATAACCCACCTCCCGGGCAGTCAGACGGTTGCCCGCGTGATAATACTTCTGCAACTGGGTCAGGACCGTACCGGCCTGCTCGACATCTTCCTTATTACCGGTAATAACGACTTCCTGGCCACGTGCCACAAACCGGACTCCCAGCGCCTTTTCCATCTGTCCCAGGTGTTCGTCGTGTTTTCCGAATATTTCAGCAGCCGACCCGATATCATCCAATTCAACCCTGGCTTCAAATTTTTCCGCCAATATCCGGCCTCCTTGCAATCAATAAAAAAATTAAAAGGATCAGGGGTTAAAAATTTTTTCCCTGCCGATATCCTCAGTTGTTTCAATTACAGCTTTTACCCGTATGGGAGCACCGGCACTTTCGGAAGGGACCTCCTCAAGCCATTGTTCCTGTACCTCTGCGTTTTCGGGCAGCAACCTGGCAGCCGCTTTCCGCGCCCGTTCCCCGGCAAGTTTTATTGCGTCTTCCCGGCTCCGTTCCAGCCGGTAATCATCCATTTCAATATATTTAATTGTTATTACTTCGACAGGCATACTGAGATTCCTCCAATCCGGTATTTTTTTAACGAAAGTCTCAATTTTATAATTTTCAAAGGGAATATCTGGACTCCCTGATAAAATTATTTCCTTCCCTTCAAATTTCATACTGACACAAGTCGCAGATCGCCCGGTGGGACGACGTCCCGTTTCCACCGTTCCGGCTTCACCGTAACCATCATACCAGACCCTGGCCCGGACTATTCCCTTGGCATGCACGTAGCGGGGCTGCCGGTCAACTTCGGAAACATCTCCCGGCTGCTTTTCCCCGCCTGACGGCGACGGTTCCTCCGCAGGCGGGGGGATTTCGCCGGATATCAGTACCTGTCCCTGTTCTATGGTATCCCCTTCTTTCACCAACGGGTAACCGTCTAAAACCAGCACCTCCTTAACCAACCCCTCTTTGGCCGCCACAATATGTAACGGACGACGGTCTTCCTCCCCGGGAACGGTACGCTCAGCCACTTCAATAATTACCCGGGTTCCCTTGATATAAACGCCGGTCCAACTCACCAGGGGTAATGCTTCCTGTATTTTTGCCTCCAAACGGCCGGCTTCAATATTCCACTTGGGAACTCCCCTGTGAAGACCTGCTTCTTCTGCCGCCTCCAATACTTCGGCGGCACTGAGCTGTTCGTTTCCTCTAACTTCGATAAACCAGATAAAAGAAGAAAAGAGATAAAGTGCCGCCAGAAAAAACACCGCCCCCAGCGCCAGGGCTTTTCTCCGGCGCAGCCAGGCCGTATAAAAAGGCACGCCCCGGCGCCTGCGAATACTGAACCGGCAACGGGTACGTCTGGCGATATGCCTGAGGGGCCTTACTGCACTTAAGCGAACCTTCATCGTAATGGCACCGTCCCCTGTCTTGAAAATATCCCACAAAAAAATTCCCCTGCCGGCGGCCATGTTAACAAATTTTTCCGGAGCTTCACCGGTGACTAGAATAACAACGTAGCCCAGCAAATACGAAACCAGTTTGAACCTAAACATTAAAAGGCCCTCCTCTTTTTTAAAGCCGGTAACGGCAATAATCAAAGAAAGCTAAGAGACCGGATCTTTCCTTCCACACAAAGCTCGTCCGGCAAGATATTACGAAGCATCAAGTCTTGCCCGGTTACCGCTACTTCACCTTCACCCACACTCACCCTTACCCCTTCCGGGGTGTATTCAATAATTCCCCGGTGATTCTCGATAAAAAGCTGGATATTACCGACCAGAATAATCTTGGGCAAGTCCAGCATAACATCGCCGGGAATCTCAAGGTATTCAGAAAATTGCCTTTGCACCTTCCTTTTAAAATCCCGCCAGGACATAAAAATCCCTCCCTTGTATACTAAAGATTATGCGGGAAGGAAGCCTGCAATTACTATTAAATGGTATTAAAAAATGCCTGGTATAATGCCAGGCATTTTATTTTTTCGCTTTTGTTTTTTGGTTTTTTATTTAGCGGAATCTTCTTTTCCTTGCCGCTTCCGACTTTTTCTTTCTGCGAACGCTGGGCTTCTCATAATGTTCATGTTTCCTGGCTTCCGCCATTACGCCGGCTTTTTGACAGGTTCGCTTGAAACGCCGGAGGGCACTGTCCAGTGTTTCGTTTTTTCCCACTTTTATTTCTGCCACAATATTTCCCTCCCTCCGCCAAAAACCATAGAACCGTAAATTTCATTTTCTGGCTTGCATGTTCCATATATACAGACACTTTATTATTATACTATAACGTAAAATCTTGCGTCAACGGGCAGTTTTCGGCATATATATCTCCATAAAAGAGTAGATTCTTTTAATACTAACCCGGAGGCCACTTGAACGTCCTTCCCGACAGAAGGTGGTAATGAATGTGCATCACCAACTGCCCGGCATCCCGGCCACAGTTGCATACCAGTCTAAACCCGTCCTGTGCCAGGCCCATTTCCCCGGCCAAATTTGCGGCCAGCACTTGAATCCGGCCCATAATCCCGGCATCCTCTTCCTTTAAATCCGATATTCCGGAAATATGTTTTTTGGGGATTAACAGAAGGTGGACGGGGGCAACCGGGTTAATATCTTTAAATACCGAAATTTGCTCGTCTTCGTATACTATTTCTGCAGGCAATTCCCGATTAATTATTTTACAAAAAATACATTCCTGCATATTTCCACCTCCTCCCCGTTGGTATAACTAAAAAACCTATTTACCTTATTCAACATCCGATTTAATAATCCTTCCCAACAAAAGGTTTCCTTTAAGCTTTTCAGCCTTAACCCTGACTGTCTCCCCCCGTAAATCTCCATCTGCCGGAAAAATAACCCGGAGGTAATTACCGGTGCGACCCTCGTACATATGGCCGTCCTTTCCAAACGGCTGCTCCGCCAGGACCTCCAGTTCCATCCCCAGATGTTCAGCGGCAAACTGCCTTGAAAGCACCTCCCCCAGGCGGATCAGCCTGCGACTGCGCTCCTCCTTGGTTCCGGGGTCGACCTGTGCTTCAAAGCCCGCGGCGGGAGTACCCCTGCGCGGGGAAAACTTAAAAACGTGCAGGCCGCTGAAGGATGTTTTTTCTATAAACCGGCAGGTATTTTCGAAATTTTTTCCGGTCTCCCCGGGAAAACCTACCATAACGTCAGTAGTTAAACCCATGCCGGGCAGGTTTGCCCTTAATACTTCCACCAGCCGGGCATATTCCCGGGCAGTGTAACGGCGCCCCATACTTTCGAGCACCCGGTCGTCACCGCTCTGAAGCGGCACGTGCAGGTGCCGGCAAAAAACCCTTGACTCCGCCAGCGCTTCCACCAACCCGGGAGTAATATCTTTGGGCTCGATAGAACTCAGCCGGAGCCTTAACAAACCGGAGATGCCGGACAGCCTGCGTAAAAGCCCCGCCAGCGCCGGCTCTCCGTCCATGTCTTTCCCGTACAACCCGGTCTGAATACCGGTCAGCACTATTTCTTTATAGCCTGCCGCCACCAGCGCCCGGGCGGTGTTGATGACATTTTCCGCCCGCCTGCTGCGGACCGGCCCCCGGGCATAAGGTACGATGCAGTAAGTACAGAAGTTGCTGCATCCCTCCTGAATTTTTAAGTAAGCCCGCACTCTCCCCTGCACGGGCAAGACGGGGATTTCTTCAAATTCATCTTCCGCTTCGAATTCAGTCACTGCATTCAGCGGGCCGACTCCTTTTACGGCAGTTTCAATAAGATCGACCAGCCGGGCCCGGTTTCTGGTGCCCACCAACAGGTCGACACCGGGAATTTTCAGGATTTCTTCGGGAGAAGTCTGGGCATAACAACCGGTCACGGCAATCAGGGCACCGGGATTTCTCCTGGCTGCCCGGCGGATCATCTGCCTGGATTTACGGTCCCCCAGGTGCGTAACTGTACAGGTGTTTATTATGTATACATCCGCCCGGTCTTCGAATGCCACCGTTTTGTAGCCCCGCTCCCGGAAAAGAGCTGCTATAGAGGCCGATTCATATTGATTGACTTTACATCCCAGGGTGTAAACCGCTACTTTTTTTTCACCCATCAGTTGTTTCTCCCCCAAGGTCGCCCCACTGGTAAAGGATCATTGACAAAACCGCCAGTCCCACAGTCTCCGTACGCAGTATCCGCGGTCCCAGGGTAACCGGACACACGCCGTACTCACCGGCCGTCCTTACCTCGTCAGGAGTAAACCCTCCCTCCGGACCGATAAAAACATAAATTTGTTTTTTTACTGCGCTTCCCTGCAAGATGCCTTTCAAGGTTCGCGTTTTTTCTCCTTCCCAGGGTATAAAAGCCGCCGCTTCCGGCGGCAGTTCTTCCAGCACCCGGTTCCAGCCGGCAGGGACTTTTACCTCCGGCACATCGGGGCGCCGGCACTGCTTGGCCGCCTCCAGGGCGATGCGCCGCCAGCGCTCCAACCTCTTTAACGACTTGTCCCCTGCTAATTTAACCACTGACCGGCGGCAAATAAGAGGTACCACCCGGCTGATACCGAGTTCGGTCCCTTTTTGGATAATAAAATCCATTTTGTCTCCCTTGGGTATGCCCTGCACCAAGGTAACCCTGACGGAAAGCCCGGTTCCTGCCGGAACTTCTTTTTTGATCGTACAGATCACCTGCTCCCGGCAGGTTTTTTCGATCACGGCCTCGTAAGCCCCGCCCCGGCCGTCCAAAACCATAAGCTCGTCTCCCGGACCAAGGCGCAGCACCCTTTTTATATGATTGACATCCGGCCCGCTGATATAAACTTGTTCATTATTTATTTGCTCCGGTGAAACGAAAAAACGGGGCATGGTACAAGCTCCATAGGTAAAATGATAATACTGTTATGACCGGTTGGGTTCTTCAGGAACGCGGGTGTTGGTTTTCTCTGCCGCAAACGCCACCCACTGGCCGTCCTCCAACCGCTCAACAACGGTCAAACCGGATGCTTCCATTGCACTACGCACTTCACCGGACCTGCGACCGATGATACCGGAGGCGATGAATATGCCCCCGCTAACCAGAATACCCGCCGCATCCGGCGCCAAATCGATAATCACGTCCGCAATGATATTGGCAACGACCAACCCGGCACTCTCTTCAGCAATATCCAGCAGGTTGCCCTGAACTACCTGTATTTTCCCGGACGCAACGTTTTTACGCACATTTTCGGCAGCCACCCGGCAGGCAACGGGATCCAGGTCAATCGCCGTCACCCGGTCCGCCCCCAATTTCGCCGCCGCAACGGCCAGAATGCCCGAACCGGTACCGACATCGTAAACCGCCTGCCCCGGCCGGACGTACTTTTCCAACAGCCTTAAACAAAGGGAGGTTGTGGCATGGGTACCGCTGCCGAAGGCCATGCCCGGGTCCATTTCAATCACCAGGTCCCCTGCCCCCGGAAGGTAATCCTCCCATGAAGGTTTAACCACCAGATGACGGCCCGCGCGTACCGGTTTATAATATGCCCGCCAGGCGCCGGCCCAGTCTGCTTCAGATACCGTTTCCGTATCGATCTCGGGCGCGGGGCTGAGGTTCAGGCAGGCAAGCGAGGTCTTAACAGCGTCAAGCCGCCGGTCCAAACCGTCAGTCACCGGCAGGTAGCCTATAACCCGCGGCATACCGGTTCCCATCGCTTCCGGGGGGATACCCCATTCTTCGGGATGCGTCCGGTCAGCACAACTAAGAGTAAAGGCGGGATCTTCAATCACCACCCCACCGGCTCCCGTTTCATGGAAAATATCCGCCACCGCTTCCACCCCCTCAAGCGGAGTGTGCACGGTAACTTTTAACCACTTCAACTCAAATTACTCCTTTATTTTAACTCATAAAAGCATCTTTCATTTTTTCAAAAAAGCTTTTATCACCGGCAGTCCCCGTTTCCCGCGGCTGTTCCCCACCGGTGCGGCCAAAATCCCGCAATAATTCTTTCTGTTTTTCGGTCAACCTGGTCGGAGTCACCACTTGGATCCTGACATGCTGGTCTCCCCGTCCGTACCCGTCAACATGCGGCACACCCTTCCCCTTCATCCGGAAAACAGTTCCTGATTGAGTTCCTTCGGGAATTTTGAGTCTGGCATTTCCCTCCAGAGTGGGAACTTCCAGTTCGTCTCCCAGGGCGGCCTGCACGAATGAAATATTAATCTCGCACATTAAATCATCACCCTCACGGCTGAAGATCCGGTGCGGCTTCACGTGAATAAAAACATAAAGGTCGCCGGGAGGCCCCCCCCGTTTCCCGGCCTCGCCTTCACCGGACAGGCGCAGGCGGCTGCCGTTATCCACCCCGGGCGGTACTTTTATCTTGATACTGCGCGACCTGCGCACGTAGCCGGTACCACGGCAGGTGGGACACGGCTTTTCAATAATCTTTCCGGCACCGCGACAGCGGTCGCAAGTACGGGACTGAACCACACGGCCGAAAGGCGTATTCTGGGCAAATTGCATTTGTCCGGTGCCGCTGCAGGCCGTACATGTCTTGGGCCTGCTGCCCGCGGCCGCCCCGCTGCCCCCGCAGGTACCGCAAGACTCGGTACGCGGGACCTTGATTTCACGTTCCAACCCGAAAGCAGCTTCCTTCAGTGATATTTCCAGGTCAAATTTAAGGTCGGGGCCTTTTTCCGGACCGGTGCGCCTGCGGCTGCCGCTCCCGAAAAACATCTCAAAGATATCTCCCAGCCCGCCCAAATCTTCAAAACCGCCAAAGCCGCCGAAACCTTCAAATCCCTGCCCGTTTACACCGGCATGGCCGAAGCGGTCGTAACCGGCCCGCTTCTCCGGATCGCACAGCACAACGTAGGCCTCGCTAATCTCTTTAAATTTAGCTTCGGCATCTTTATCATCCGGGTTTGCATCCGGGTGAAACTTTCGCGCAAGTTTACGGTAGGCCTTTTTTATTTCTTCGGTAGAGGCGTTCCGTGATACGCCCAGTACTTCATAATAGTCGCGTTTTGCCATCTGCGCACCACCTTGTAAAAATAAAACAACAAAAGCAAGGGGAACCGAAATTCCCCTTCAAACAGCTTTATTATAATTATTCCCAACAGAGGAAACTTTGCATTTTATTTTAACTTTTTACCTGTAAGATGACAGGTTAGAATTGGACTTTATTTATCTTCCTTTACTTCAAAATCAGCATCGACCACATTATCTTTAGCCGCCTTGCCCGCATCGCCGGCCTGCCCTTCGCCGGCGCCGGCCCCGCCGCCGGCCTGGTCTTGTTCCGACGCAGTTTTCTGGTACATGGCGGCAGTCAGTTCATACAGCGGGCCGGTCAGGGCTTCCAGTTTGGACTTGATTTCATCAATGCTATCCCCTTTTACGGCCTCCTTCAACTCGTCAGTGGCCTTCTGTAATTTTTCAATATTGGCCGCATCCGCCTTATCCTTGAGTTCGTTGATGGTCTTCTCGGCCTGGTACACCATCGTGTCAGCCTGGTTGCGGACTTCTACCGCTTCCTTCTGTTTTTTATCTTCTTCCGCGTTTTTTTCGGCTTCCTTAACCATTTTGTCGATTTCCTCTTCGCTCAGGTTGGTAGAAGCAGTAATGGTCATGCTCTGTTCCTTGCCGGTCCCCATATCCTTGGCTGAAACATTGACAATACCGTTAACATCGATATCAAACTTGACTTCTATCTGCGGCACCCCTCTCGGGGCAGGCGGTATACCGGTGAGGGTGAACCGGCCCAGGGTTTTGTTGTGTGCCGCCATCGAGCGCTCGCCCTGGAGCACGTGGATTTCAACCGTAGTCTGGCCGTCCGCGGCAGTCGAAAAAATCTGGCTCTTGGAAGTAGGAATGGTGGTATTCCTTTCAATGAGCTTGGAAAAAACTCCGCCCAGGGTTTCGATGCCCAGGGACAGGGGCGTCACGTCGAGTAATAATACGTCTTTAACTTCTCCGGCCAGCACTCCTGCCTGGATGGCCGCGCCGATCGCGACACATTCATCGGGGTTAATCCCCTTGTGCGCTTCTTTGCCCAGAAACTTGCGGATGGCATCCTGCACCGCGGGCATCCTGGTGCCACCGCCCACAAGGAGGATCTTGTTAATGTCCTTGGGCTGCAACCCGGCGTCCGAAAGCGCCTGGCGGGCCGGCCCCATGGTTTTTTCAAGCAAATCTTCGGTCATTTCTTCGAACTTGGCCCTAGTCAGGTTGATATCCAGGTGTTTCGGGCCGTTTTCATCGGCAGAAATAAACGGCAGGTTGATATTGGTGGTCGCCACCCCGGAAAGCTCGATCTTTGCCTTCTCGGCAGCTTCCTTGAGACGCTGCAGCGCCATCTTGTCTTTGCTCAGGTCGATTCCCGAGTCTTTCTTGAATTCAGTAACGAGATAATCGATGACCCGCTGGTCGAAATCGTCGCCGCCCAGACGGTTGTTACCGCTGGTCGCCTTAACTTCAAAAACGCCGTCCCCCAGTTCCAGGATGGACACGTCAAAAGTGCCGCCGCCAAGGTCGAACACCAGTACGGTCTGGTCTTCCTCTTTATCCAGGCCGTAGGCCAGTGCCGCCGCTGTGGGCTCGTTGATAATACGCAGCACCTCCAGTCCGGCGATTTTGCCGGCATCTTTGGTCGCCTGGCGCTGCGAATCACTGAAATAAGCCGGAACGGTGATTACCGCCTGCTCTACCTTTCCGCCCAGGTAAGCCTCGGCGTCAGCCTTCATCTTCTGCAGAATCATGGCTGAAATTTCCTGCGGGGTGTAATTTTTACCGTCGATTTCCACCTTGTATTCGGTACCCATATGGCGTTTGATGGAACTGACGGTACGGTCCGGGTTACTCACGGCCTGTCTTTTGGCCACCTGACCCACAAGCCGCTCGCCCGTCTTGGAAAACCCCACCACCGAAGGAGTGGTTCTGGCCCCTTCAGCGTTGGGAATAACCACCGCCTCACCGCCTTCCATGACGGCTACACAGGAGTTGGTGGTACCCAGATCTATTCCGATTACTTTAGACATTCTATTCTACCTCCTGACTCTTTTGTGGATTTTGTGGTGATTTTGCAACCTTTACCATCGCCGGACGGACTACTTTATCTTTTAAACAGTAGCCCCGCCGGAATTCTTCAATAACAGTATTCTCGGCATGTTCACCCGTTTCGGCCTGAAGCACCGCCTCGTGCCTGGCCGGGTCAAACTGCTCGCCGACCGAGGAAATCACAGCCACTCCTTCAGCGGCAAGGACATCCTGCAACTGCCTGTAAATCATTTCTACTCCCGATTTAAAACTTTCTAAAGCATCGCCTTCCGCCGCCATGGCCCGCTCGAAGTTATCGAGTACCGGCAGCAGCGCGCAAACCAACTGCTCGGACGCGTACTTGTAAAGACTTTCCGTTTCCTGGCGGGTCCGCCGCCGGAAGTTATCGTAATCGGCCTGTAACCTGGCCAGGCGGTGATAATATTCTTCCGCCTTTTTACTCGCTTCCGCCAACCTTTTTTTCAGCGCGACAAGATCATCTTCGTCAGCGGCAAGAGTATCCCGGTCCGATACTTCCCCGGAAGCCTTCTTGATATCGGCAGGTTTTTCCTGCCCGCCATTATCGCTTCCGGTTGGCTCAGCTTCTTTTTCAACGTCCGGCTCTGCTTCTTTGACGTTTATTTCCGTCAGATGCTCATTTTTTTCTTCGCTACTCATATCTTCGCTGCTCATAATTTTCACCTCACAAACCGCTTATTCCGGAATCTGCCGGTGGGACTTCCTTTTCTTCCCGTTTCTTAATTATGGTATCTATCCGTAAAATCGCTTCAGCCACCTCTCCTGCCGCTTTTAAGGCATAAATCTTTACATCGGCGGGATCAACGATGCCTTTTTCATACATATCAACCACCTCACCGCTGTCACAGTCAACCGCCAGTGAACTCTTTCCCGTCTCAGACTGGGCCGCAATCACATCGCCCATTTTTTCCAAGGGGTTGAACCCGGCATTAACGATAATCTGGGACATGGGCCGTTTCAAGGCCTCTACCACGCAGTCCACTCCGTACGCAGCCATGCCCCGGATGCCTTCCCTGACCTTTTCCACTTCCCGCGCAATCGCCAATTCCATGGAACCACCACCGGGGATCACGCCGCCCTTTACGGCCGCCTGGACCGATGAAGCGGCATCCCTGGCAATGCGCTCTCTTTCGCCCACTACTTCAGACGTGGCCGCACCTACCAGCACGGTAGCCATGGGCTTACCGCCGCCCCCCAGGATCCAAACCTGCTCAAGCTTTTCATCATTGTAAATCCTTTCGGCATACCCGAGGTACTTTTCAAGACCGGCAACCTTCTTTTTTAATCCGGTGCGCTTAATTACCCCGGCACCTGTATGTTCAACCGCCCGGCGCAGTTCTTTGTTGGCCACCCTCTGGACCACCATTATCCCCGCGTCAGTCAGTATTTCATCGGCAAGATCATCAACTCCGCGGTCTACCAGAACCAGGCCCACACCCATACCGGCAATTTTGTGCACGTTTTCTTTAAACTCTTCCCGGAGTTGCAGGTAACGTGAAAAACCCGTCTCGGTACTTAATGCCTCGTCATCAATTTCTTCCGGCTCCAGGGCATCGTCGACAATCAAAATTTTTGTCCGGTGGAGTTCAATGGGCATTTGGCGGTTCATCCGCTCCTTATTAATAATTATGCCCATAAATACCTGGTTTTCAGCACTTTCTTCCGCCACAACGATATCTGAAAATTTAAATGACGGGTCCTCCTTTAACTTTTCTCTCCCGATCAACCCTGCCGCCCGCACCACCAGGTCGGCTATGTCCCCGTGTTCGCGCCCGGCCACCAGGGCCACCTGGCGGACAACCGGGTCATCCAGCTTTTCAACCGGCCGGGCCTGCATCCGCATCAATGCCAGTGCTTTTTCCAGACCGGTCCTCAACCCTTCGATCACCCGCGCCACCGGTACCCCCTTGAGCACCTGTTCCACCCCGGTGCCGACCAGGGCGCCGGCCATCACGGTAGCCGTGGTAGTACCGTCGCCGATCGCTTCCTGCTGGGCCTTGGCAATATTGATCAACATTCTGGCAGCCGGATGGTTGGCCTCCATCAGGGTCAGAATAGTAACCCCGTCGTTAGTGATAACCACCCCGCCAAATTTATCAACCAGCATGGTGTCCAGTCCCTTGGGCCCCAGGGTACCTTCGACCGCACCGGCTATGGCCCGGATGGCGCTCGAGTTTGTCGTCAGGGCAGCCAGCTTTTCATCCACCTCGGAACCTTGCGTCGCTTCTTTTTTTAAACTCAAATGCTTCCCCCCTTGTTACCCGCTGACCCCGATAATCCGTTCCAGAACCCGGGAAAGATTCTTGGTCATAAACTCAACCACGCTGATTACCCGGGCATATTCCATCCTGGTCGGACCAATCACTCCCAAAGAACCAATCCTGCGCCCGCCTACGGAATAAGGGGCTATAACCATGCTGCATTCCCTGATTCCCTCATTATCAATCTCCCCGCCGATACGGACAGTGACCCCGACCCCGGAGCTTCCGCCCTCAAGAAGTTGATGCAGCATATCTTCCTGCTCCAGAATACTGAGGAGCGTTTTAATCTTTTCCACGTTGTGGAATTCAGGCTGGTTCAACATATTAAATACCCCGCCGAGGTATATTTTATCCTCAGGCTTAATAACCAGACTTTCATGGATCAAATCCATGGCCAGGTCCAGTATTTGTTTATGTTTAGCCAGCTCGAAATAAATCTCTTGCATTAAGGTAAACTTGATTTTTTCCATGGCCAGGCCCTGGAGCTTGGCATTCAACACACACGATATAGTATCCATATCCCCGGCATTGAGACTCTCCGGCACTTCCAGCATCCGGTGATGTACGATCCCGTTATCCATCACGACAATAATCATAGCTTGGGCGGGCTGCATGGATATGAGCTGAATATGCTTAAAACTGCTTGCTTCGATCTGAGGGCTGAGTACCATGGCCGTATACTGGGTAAGCTGGGACAGTAAAACCCCGGCCTTTTGAATCACCTGGCCTACATCCCTGACCCTGGCCTCAAATTCCCGGTGGATTATATGTTCCTCTTCTTTAGTCAGCTTTTTTCTCTTCATCAAATAATCCACGTAATAGCGGTAACCGCGTTCGGAAGGAATACGGCCCGCGGAAGTATGAGGCTGCTCTATATAACCCATTTCCTCCAGGTCGGCCATCTCGTTGCGGATCGTGGCAGGACTCACACCCAGTTTGTATTTCTTTGCTATGGTCCGGGAACCAACCGGCTCGGCTGTAGTAATATAATCGCGAATAATGGCCAGAAGCACCTTTTGCTTACGGTCATCGATCCTCACGCCGGACCCTCCTTCTGGTCTTGTTAGCACTCTAAGTCATTGAGTGCTAAACACTCATTAAATAAAAAATAGCATTACTCCATGTTTTTGTCAAGATAGAATCAAAGAAAAGGCCTGATCTTAATTAAAAAACAATAATCAGATTTTGCTATACAAACTCTCTAAATACGGCGTTCGCCAACGGCAATCCTTTTTTGGTCAACTGCAAGTACCCGGCTGCGACTTTGATTAACCCGTTTTGCTCCAGCCGGGCAATTTCCTCCCGGTAAACCACCTCCGCCCGCCGATCGAAGCGCCGGCGGAACCGGCCCAAATCAACCCCCTTGATCAGCCGAAGTCCCAGGAACATGGTCTCGGACATTTCCCGCCCGACCGGAATATGCTCCCCGGCCTCCACCGGATCCTCCCCCAGGCCGACCTTTTCCAAATAACTCTTTAAAGATGAATAATTATGAAAGCGCCTGCCCCGCAGGTATGAATGGGCGGCGGGACCCAAACCCAGGTAGGGACGGTTCAACCAGTAACCGAGGTTATGGACGGACTGCCTGCCGGGCCTGGCAAAGTTAGAGATTTCGTAATGGATGTAACCGTGGGCGGCAAGGAACTCTATGGCCGTCAGATACATGGACAGTTCCAGGTCCTCGGAACAGGCCTTGACCGCACCCCCAGCCACGGACCGTTCCAGGGGCGTTCCCGCTTCCAATTGCAGCCCGTATAACGCTATGTGCTCCGGAAACAATTCCACGGCTTTGGTGAGCGTCTCCAGCCAATCGCCCGAGGTTTGACCCGGGACACCGAAAATGAAATCCAGGTTCAAATTGGTAAAACCGGCTTCTCTTGCCTGCCGCGCCGCACACACGGCCTCCCGCGCGCTGTGGACGCGCCCGAGGACCCGTAAGAGCCGGTCTTGAAAAGACTGTATCCCCAGGCTGAGACGATTGAAACCCGCTCTCTTTAACTCACGAAGCCCGCCCGGGTCGACCGTGCCGGGGTTGGCTTCCACCGTAATCTCACAACCCGGCAGCAGGTTGAAATGCAAGGCCGCGTTCTCCAGTATCGCGCTTAAACCGGCCGCCGGCAGGCAGGTCGGCGTTCCCCCCCCGATATAGAGGCTGGATATCCTTTTCTCTTCACCTGACAGGGCCGAACCGTAACTGCGCATCTCCCGGAACAGGGCCCCCAGGTAGGCCTCTGCATCTCCGGCCTTAAAAGGGTAAGAAACAAAATCACAGTAATGACATTTTTTAAGACAGAAAGGTACGTGGATGTAAAGTGCCCGCGGCATCCGGTCAGGTTTATAACCGTTCATAATCAGATACCCCTTTATTACTTTTCGCTCACGCTCAAAACCGCCATAAAGGCCTCCTGCGGTATTTCCACGTTCCCCACCTGTTTCATCCTTTTTTTGCCTTCCTTTTGTTTTTCCAGGAGTTTACGCTTGCGGGTCACGTCACCGCCGTAACACTTGGCCAAAACATCCTTGCGCACGGCTCTCACCGTTTCCCGCGCAATAATCTTATTGCCCACTGCCGCCTGGATCGGTATTTCGAACAGGTGGCGGGGGATCAAACCCCTTAGTTTTTCTACCAACTGGCGTCCCCTGTGGTAGGCTTTATCCCTGTGGACAATTACGGAGAGCGCGTCCAGCACTTCGCCGGCAATCATAACATCCAGCTTGACCAGTTTGGCCTGCCTGTACCCGGCAAGTTCGTAATCGAGTGAGGCGTAACCTTTGGTGCGGGACTTCAACTGGTCAAAAAAGTCATAAATAATTTCACTCAAGGGCATGTCGTAATTCATCATCACCCGTTTCACACTCATATACTCCATGTTGGTAAAAACACCGCGCCGGTCCTGACACAACTCCATCACCGGCCCCACATATTCCTTGGGCACCATGAACGTGGCTTTGACGTAAGGTTCTTCAATGAACTCGATCTTGCCCGCCGGCGGCATGGCGCTGGGATTTTCAATTTCAATCATTTCACCGGCGGTGGTAACAACGTGGTAAACAACGTTGGGCGCCGTAGTAATCAAAGATAAACCATACTCCCGCTCCAGCCGCTCCTGAACAATCTCCATATGCAGCAGTCCCAGAAAGCCGCACCGGAAACCAAACCCCAGGGCTTCTGAAGTTTCGGGCTCGTCAGTCAGGGAAGCGTCATTCAACTTGAGCTTGGCCAGGGCTTCTTTCAGATCCTCATACCCCGCGGTTTCCACGGGATAAAGGCCGCAGTAAACCATCGGCGTGGCCCGGCGGTAGCCCGGCAATGGTTCGGTAGCAGGTTTACGGGCACCGGTAACGGTATCACCAACCCGGCAGTCCTTTACATTCTTAATACTGGCCGCAATAAATCCCACTTCACCGGTACGCAATTCCCCGATTGAAACAAGAGAAGGCCTGAATATCCCCACCTCGTTAACCTCAAATTCCTTACCGGTGACAAGCATTTTAATCTGCATACCGCTTGATACGCTCCCGTCCACCACGCGGATGTAAGCGATGGCCCCCTTGTAAGGGTCGTAATGGGAATCGAAAATCAGCGCCCGTAAAGGCGCCCCGGCCTGCCCGCCGGGCGGGGGCACCACGGTCACAATCCGCTCCAGGATCTCCTCAACCCCGGTTCCTTCCTTGGCCGAAGTTAAAACCGCCTCAGATGCGTCCAGGCCGATTACATCCTCGATCTCTTTTTTGACCCTTTCCGGATTCGCGCTGGGCAGGTCTATTTTATTAATTACCGGTATAATTTCCAGGTTATGCTCCAGTGCCAGGTAAACATTGGCCAGAGTCTGGGCCTCTATGCCCTGGACCGCGTCCACTACCAGCAGCGCGCCCTCACAGGCGGCCAGGCTTCTTGACACCTCGTAAGAAAAATCTACGTGCCCGGGAGTGTCGATCAGGTTCAACTGGTAATCCCGGCCGTCCCGCGCGCTGTAGTTCAGGCGCACGGCCTGCATCTTAATGGTAATGCCGCGCTCACGCTCCAAATCCATCTGGTCCAGCACCTGGTCGGTCATCTCCCGGCCGCTCAAGGTACCGGTATATTCCAGGAGCCTGTCCGCCAGGGTGGACTTGCCGTGGTCGATATGGGCAATAATGCAAAAATTGCGGATCCTGTTCTTGTCCCACTTCATTCCGGAGATATCCTCCTTCTTTACCAAACACAACTATTTAACTATAATACACAACCACTTAATTATAACACCACCTTGAAATGCTATCAATTGCTTACCGCCCGCGCCGGAACGACCGTTTCCTCCTGAAACAGGGGGGCCAGCGCGTCATAAACATGGTGATAAATTTTCGGGGGCATCTTTGTTGCAACAGCTTCAATTACCTGCCATGAATCTCTTAAGAACTTTTTGCCGGTGACCGCCGGATATAAAAATGTTTGGTTAAAAAAATTTTCGGCGTTACTTACGGGAAGTTCTACCGCGATTTCTTCCCCGAAAAATTTCATCCGGTAAACCCCCGGTTCCGTATTTTTAATGCTGAAAGCAACCACCGGCCCCGCCGGGCGGATCATATGGTTGAATTCAGCAAGCACCACGGAAACTCCGCAGGCAACGGCTGATAAAAACAGTACCAAGACCATAATATATTTAAACCGGCCCATAAAATCACTCTCCATCATATATATATTATGGAAATAAAACGGGCCGGCTTATACCTAACCGGTTTACCTTTATGATGCCAGTAATTCCGCCAGGGCATCCGCCAGGTACTCCGCTGAACGCAGCGCTTCTTCAGTATAATTGTTCGTAGTGCCCACTTCCACCAGGACGGCGTGGGGATGGAGGAACTGGTTGTACCTGCCGTCTTTCACCCTGACCCCCAGGCAAAGTCCCGGGTACATTTCGTTGATTTTCCCGGAAAGCTTCACTGCGAAATCATAATTCCGGCTCCAGCCGGGAAAAGAGCTCCGGGCGTCGGAACCTACGACCAGCAATATGGCCGCGGCTGCCCGCCCGTTTACTTTAACCGTGCTCTGCTTCCTGGTCTTCTCCGAGTCCCGGTGAATGTCGAGCAGGACTTTAGTTTCGGGATTTGCCGCCAGCAGCTCCCGCGCCGTTTTTTCAGATTCGACGTAAGAAGTACTGTAATCCGCGTCATTAATCTTATCCGACCGGGCCACCTTTATACCGTATTTATCCGCCAGGGTTTTCTCCACCGCCGCGGCTACCGCGACCACCCCGCCGCGGCCGCCGTCCAGCCGTTCCACATCGTCGGTCAGACTGTAAGTCTCCCCGGTGTGAGTATTATAAATACATACCAGGGTTTCCTCCCCCGGCGGGGGCGCAAGCACCTTTTCCCCGGGCATGACGGTAACGGGGGAAACTTCGGAGCGCGTTGCCTGTACCGCTTCCGCTTCCGGAAATTCCACGGCGGCCAGAAGCGGTATTTGAGACCTTAACACCGCGGCGGCGCCGCACAGGTCCACCCTCACGAAAGCCGCGACCGTATTCCAAAATTCCCGGCTGATTTGCAAGCCTGCCGTATCATCTTCGAAACTGCTCCACTCCAGAACCGGCATTGCTTTTTTAAAAACTTCCACCGGATCTTTCCGGCAATAAGCAATAATCCTGCCGGGAAAATCTTTTACCGCTGCGCCAAGCACAGGATAAACGGAGAAAAGTGATAAAAACAGGAGCCACATAATGATATATATAATAAATAATACCGGCTTAAAACTGCGGGGGTGGGCGGAATACATCCGCTTCAAGCGGCAGGCGGGAGCAGGGTACATAATAAACCCCTCCTTCCGGGCTTTTGGTTAATTTTTATGCCCTGAAGGAGAGGTTTATGAGGGTTGCCCGTCAACGCAAGACGGTCGGTACAAAAGCATCAATTATTCCGATAATAAAAGCTGAAATCAAAGCACCAACAATGCTCACGCTAAGCAGGCCGGGAATGACAAACTGGGCCAGGTAAATAACCACTGCCGCGGTAATGAAACCGACCAGCCCCCTGTTCTGAGGAGATATCCGCTCACCTAGAAGAGCTTCGGCAATATAACCCAGCACGGCAATCACAACCGCGGCAATTAATGCCCCGGTGACGCCTCCTCTCACCATAAACCCGGGTGAGAGCCAACTGGCCACGATCAGAACCAGAGCTGAAACGACAAATCTAATTACCAGTCCAAGCCACTGCATGTATAAATCACCTCCCGTCTCCTTAAACTAGAAATAGCTTTGACCAAAAAAGAGAACTATATACCGGTACCACTTGCTTTTTTTCTCTGCCCGTGGTAAAATTGTTGCCGCCGGGGAGGTGAAGAAGAATGCCGAATATCAAGTCTGCAGCAAAGCGAGTAGAGCTCACCCGCAAACGGACACTGCGCAATGTGAGGATCAAGTCTTCCTTAAAGACAACTATCAAGAAATTCGAAGCGGCCTTGAAAACGGCCGGTAAGGAAGAGGCCGGTTTAAAGCTCCGCGATGTCGTAAAAGCCCTTGACAAGGCGGTAACGAAGGGTGTTTTACATAAAAATACCGCTTCGCGCAAGAAATCACGCCTGGCCGGTAGATTTAACCGGAAAACCGGGTAGCAAAATAAGCCCATCAAACCAAATAGGTATAAAAAGACCACCCTTAAAAACCGGGTGGTTTAATATTTTATGGTTTCATCGATAACAAAAACGTCTCCACCGCCGGATAAAATTCCTGCCGCCCGGTTTTCACCGCCAGGTCAAGTTCTGAGAGAGCTTTTACCGCGTTTACCAGGGTGGCTTGATCGAAATTTTTGCACTGCGACGCTATTTTCTTATAAACATACGGGTGGATTTTCAAACGCGCGGATATTTCCCCCGCCGGCCAGCCCCGCCCCAAAAGATCGTTAACCTGCAGCAAAAGACGAAACTGCCTTGAAATCATCGCAAGAATCCTGAGCGGAGGTTCCTTTGACGCCAGCAAATCTTTGATTCCGTTCAGGGCTTCCCCGCAGCGCCTGTTTCCTACCGCATCCACAATAGTAAAAATATTTTCTTCCGGTCTCGTGGAACAGACATTACCTACATCTTCCAAGGTGATCAATTGCTGCCCGGCCGTGTAATTGAGGATTTTTTCCATCTCCGTTGCCAACCTTTGCAAGGACGGCCCGGCGGCATTAAGAAGAGCCTCCGCCGCTTCTGCGTCAAACCTTCTGCCCGCCGCCCCGGCCTTTTGCTCCAACCAACGGACCAATACACCCCGCCCCGGACGGGTAAACTCCAACACCCGGCCGTTTTTCTTTATCGCCTGAAAAAGCCGTCTCCGCTTATCCACCGGTTCATCAGTGGTAAATATCAGGCAGGTCGAAGCAAGCGGATTATTGATATATTCCAGCAGGAGTACTTCCTTGGCCGGAATTTTCTCTTTCCCCGCCTTCCCATCAGCCTCACCCGCCGGCCGTTTTGACGGCTTGAAGAATGCCGGCCTCTTGACCACTACCAGGCGCTTGCCGGCGGAAAAAGGATACATTTCCGCCCTGGCCGCGACATAGGCCGGTTCTGCAGTTTCACCGTCGATAAGGTCATAATTCAAGTCCGCTTCGCTTCCTCCGCCCTGAATGAAAT
>DFAQ01000066.1:54908-63005 GCA_002365865.1 Pelotomaculum sp. UBA3102 | reverse complement strand
ACCATCAACGAGGGATCGAAGGGCGGTTCTATCTGATATTTCTTCAGACCGATGAAGTATTGGAGATAAGGGTTTTCGGTGATCTGCTCCACTGTCTCCCGGTCGGTGAAACCACATCGTTCTTTGATGATCAAGGCGCCCAGCGCCATACGCAAGGGTTTTGCTACTGTACCGGTATTGGACGGGAAAAGATCGGCATAGTCTTCTTCGATCTGTTCCCAGGGTATTATTTGAGCTAGTTTCACCCAGCGATTATTGGCATCGAGTTTTCCTTCGAAAGGAAGTACGAAGTCTTCAAGCACCATTTGACCAGTGGGACGTCGGTACATTTTTTCGCCTCCAAGTGCAAGCTTTTTGCATGTTTGAGCTTGTTTTCCTTGGATAATAATTCGACAAAAGTACCGTCAATCCCTTGTTGTTACTGGATTTTATGGTTGTTCAGCAATCCCTATTTAAGTATCCGGTGTGATATGTGATGAGTAATGATAAAAAAGATAATATGTTGATTTTATTGATACGTTGGCTCGCAAGGATAATAAGTATAAGTTTTATTGGCTTATTGGCATTGTTTTTTATCGGTGAAGGTAATATTAACGAATTTATGCATCTCAGTACTAATGAGATACTACTGATGCTGTTTGTTCCAATACTGTTTGCTATTGGGGGAATAATATCGTGGAAGAGAGAATTGTTGGGAGGAATTTTAATTTTAGCCAGTGTTATAGGATTCAATATTGTTGATATTATTGCGTCGAAGCGATTTACAGGGGAGATAGAATTTGCATTTATCATAGCACCAGGTGTTTTATTTATTCTAGCAGGTAAATATTGTAACAATAAAAATCAGTAATAAACATTTTATTTAAGTGGTACATTTGGTATAATTTTAACAGAAGTCCCGTAATTAATTATTTTTTACTGCTACTGGCATTTAAATGCTGTTTTTTCAAACAAATATATTTATAATAGACAAAAACAAAAATTAAATAAACCGGAATGGCTAACATAAACTTAAAGTTATTCGGGAGCCAGGGGACGGCAATTATCAGGACACCGAGCACGGTTACTGCAAGGGTTATCCAACGCCACCTGGTTAATTCAATTTTTCCCGGTTCATTCATAAAAATTATCACCCTTCATTTATACTCGTTACTACCAATATATTCGTTACTACCAAAATAACTCCTGCAAAAATAAACTCAGCTTAAGCAGCATATTAGCTTGCGAAAAAGTCCCGAAAATATTAAATTTACCCCTGGCAACGATGTGCAAGGATTTGTGGGAAGATTGTTCCGTCAAAAAGTAATGTGTTTCAGGTATTAATCCCCGGGAGGTAATGATTATGAAAAAAGATACTAATTTTGAGTGTGAATGTGGCGGTCAGGTAAAAAAGTTATACACCACTGAAGACGAAGAAAAAACATATGACTATTATAAGTGCAATACGTGCGGTGATATAACAAGTATCGAAAATAATATTTTAAACAATTGACTGGTTACAGACTTGTTTCCAATCGCAGCCCCCGCAGAAAACAGTCAACCATTCTTTGGGTGCTTCCGCAACTTTGGTTTTTATATCCTGCCAGAGAACCTTCGCACCGATTCCGACCGTAAGATACGCGGTTGCTTGGGCATCTATGTCCCTGATTTCTGCGTCCACCCCGGGTTTGGCGACGCACTTTTCTCCCTGGAGCGTTGGGCAAACCCGGCAGATGTCGTCCGCGCCTTCAACCACCTCTATTTCCTCGCCCTGGTTAGCCCGGTGCATTACGTCTTCCAGGTTTTGGATATACTCCCGATCGTATCCCTCCCCCCGGTAAAAGTTAAGGCAAATCAAATGGTGACCCCGCAATCTGATCATACAGACCACCCTTCTTTCTTGGCGATATTTTTAAACTCATACCTATAAGTTTAGATACCTTACAGGGCATGTATTCTGCCCTGACCGCTTCTTTCCTGCTTTCCATTAAATAACAGAATTCAGAATTATTTTACCGGCATATTTTAATTTTGAGGAGACCTGTAAGGTCATGTAATTAATATTGCTGCCGGGGGGATGACGGTGAAATCGCTGGAAGAAATTAAATTGCTGGAAAAGGCGTTGGAAAAAATTATGGCTAAGGGCAGGGAATTCGGCCTTGACTTTTATGACACGTATTTTGAAATATGTCCGCCGGATATTATATATACTTTTGGCGCTTACGGCATGCCCACCCGTTTTTCCCATTGGACATTCGGCAAGGCTTACCACAAGATGAAGACACGTTACGATTATAATCTCGGCCGCATTTATGAAATGGTAATTAATACCGACCCGTGTTATGCTTTTTTATTGGAAGGAAACAGTTTGATCCAAAATAAAATGGTAATGGCTCACGTATTGGGCCACTGCGATTTTTTCAAAAACAATGCTTATTTTAAAAACACATCCGGGGATATGGTAGAGGCAATGGCCGCAGCCGCCAACCGGTTCCGTAAATATGAGTCGGAACACGGTCGCTATAAAGTAGAATCATTTATTGACGCAGCAATTTCAATCCAGGAACACGTTGAAACCAGGCCGTTTTTTAAAAAACAGAACCAAATAAATAAAGAGCAAAAAAATAAAAGCTGCCGCTCGAAAGGCTCCGGATCACCATATGATGATCTGTGGTCGCTCGACAAAAACCCAACCGTTGAATGTGCTGAGAACGGTCAAAGCAAAAAAAATCCGCCGGAGCCCGAGAAAGATTTAATGCTTTTTATTATCCGGAACAGCAAGGAACTGGACGACTGGCAGCTGGATATTATGTCCGTCATCCGGCAGGAAATGATCTATTTCTGGCCGCAAATGGAAACAAAAATTATGAATGAAGGTTGGGCGACATACTGGCATCTGCGGATCATGCGCGAAATTAACCTGGATGACCGGGAGGCCGTTGAGTTTGCCAAAATGCATTCTTCCATTATTCAACCCTCCTGGGCGCATATTAATCCTTATGCTTTAGGGTTGAAGATATTTGAGGATATTGAAAGACGTTGGGACAGCCCTACGCCGGAAGAAAAAGAAAAGTACGGCCGGACCGGCGGTGAAGGGCGGCAAAAAATATTTGAAGTCAGGTCTGCGGAAAACGACATTTCTTTTCTTCGCAATTACCTGACCAGGGACATAGTTGAAAATTTAGATCTTTATTTGTATAAAAAGATAGGGTACGATTGGAAAGTAACTGACAAGAATTGGGAGATTGTACGGGACGGTCTGGTTAACAGTCTGATAAATTGCGGTTATCCTCACATTGCGGTTGAGGACGGGGATTTTGCTAAACGGGGCGAGCTTTTCCTGAAACATAATTTTGAGGGTACGGAACTGGATATTCATTACCTGGAAAACACCCTGCCCCATGTTTATACCTTATGGGGACGTCCGGTGCACCTTGAAACAATATTAAACAGTAAACCGGTATTGTTCTCTTATAATGGAGAAAAAGTATCCAAAAAATTTATGTAATTATCAACAATATTAGCTATAATTGTAAACTATACACCCTTCCTTGAATATCATATCCCCGGGAGGGTTTTTTATGGTTGTGGTTGTTGTAGGTGGCGGTTGGGCGGGATGTGCTGCGGCTTATGCCGCAATATCAGCCGGAGCTTTCGTTGTTTTAATAGAAAAGACCGATATGCTTCTTGGTACCGGCCTGGTAGGTGGCATTATGCGAAACAACGGCCGTTTCACTGCTTTGGAAGAAGCCAGGGTGTTAGGTGCGGAGAATTTTATTGATATTATTGAAAAAGTCGCCACTCACCGCCGGCTTGATTTCCCGGGGCACCGTCACGCAATGCTGTATGATGTCAACCGGATTGAACCGGTTGTGAAAAAATTCCTCCTGTCGGTGGGATTACAACTGAGATTGCAAAAAAGGGTGACCGGGATTACCGGGAACAACCACCGGATTACCGGAATAAAGACCGCCGGAGGAGAAATAGTCGTGGGAGATGCTTTCATAGACTGTACCGGGACGGCCGGGCCGGCAAACAATTGTTCCCGCTTTGGTTCGGGTTGTGCCATGTGCATTCTGCGCTGTCCCACCTTCGGCCCGCGCGTAAGTCTGACTGCCAAGGCCGGTGTAGCAGAAATACGGGCCGGAGAAGGCTTTCCTCATTTTGAGGCCATGAGCGGGTCGTGCAAGCTGGAAAAAAAGTCTCTATCCCCTGCTCTGGTAAAGGAACTGGAAAAAAAAGGTGTTCTGGTGATCCCCCTACCCAAACATCTGCATAAAAACAACCACTTACACCGTAAGGCCTGCCAGCAATATGCATTGAGTGAATTTGCAGAGAACCTGGTACTGCTGGATACCGGCCACGCAAAACTAATGGCGCCGTTTTTCCCGCTGGAAGTGTTGCGCACCATAGATGGTTTCCAGGATGCTTGTTATTCGGATCCCTATTCCGGCAGCAGGGGCAATTCAGTTCGTTTTATGTCCATAGCTCCATGTGACGGTAGTTTACGCGTAAATGGAATTGACAATTTATTCTGTGCCGGAGAAAAGACCGGTCTGCTGGTTGGGCATACCGAAGCCATAGTTACCGGTCTTTTGGCAGGACATAATGCGGCCCGGTTGCCGGCGGAAAAAGATCTGCTGGTACTGCCGGAAGATCTGGCCTGCGGCGACATTATTTCATACATGCACCGGGAAATGAAAAATCCTGAGGGATTGAAAAAAAAGTATACCTTTTCCGGTTCGGTTTATTTTAAAAGAATGCAGGAACTGGGCCTTTATACTACAGATTTGTCGGAAATAAAAAAGAGAGTAACAAAAACGGGATTGACCGGAATCTTAAAAAATAGTCAGTTATGAACTTACATTTTGTACTTGTTTACGGTTATTTTGAAATTGCAGGTTATTATTAGAATGCAACAATTTACTGTATGCTTCAATAATATCCGTACGGGACAAAAGACCGACCATTTTGCCCGGGTTTCCGGGTTCCACTACCGGTAGCCGGCCGATATTGTACCTGCTTAAATTCAAAGCGGCGGTGCTTAAAGGTTCATCCGGCGTGATTACAATCAAATCAGTAGAAGCAACGGCACTTACCGGAAGTTCTTTGCATTTTTGTTGGGCGGCCACTAATTCGTAGCTGGTAATAATGGCCGCCAACCGGCCTTTTTCATCAACTACCGGAAACCCCCTGTGCGGGCTGTCCTGAACTTGCCGGTAAGCTTCGGCGACGGTTAGTCCGGCGGGAATAGATTGGACATTCCTGGTCATGGCCTCGCTCACGGTAATGTTTTTAAATACATCCGGGTAACGGGCGGCGTCGATGTCCAGGCCGCGCCTGATAAGCTTAACCGTATAAATGTTAGCCGGATACAGGCCCCGGGTTACCACCGCGCTGATAATACAGGCAATCATGAGCGGAAGGATAATCCGGTAGTCGTTGCTCATTTCGAACAGCATGATAATGGCAGTAATAGGTGCTTGGGCGCTGCCCGCAAAAACGGCGCCCATTCCAACCAGGGCATATGCTGCGGGAACTACGGCAATATCCGGCCATAAATAATTAAAAAACGTTCCCAAAGTAGCACCAAGCATGGCGCCCATATAAAGTCCCGGTGCAAAAACTCCTCCCGAGCCTCCTGAGCCGATGGTCACCGAAGTTGCCAATAGTTTCAGCAGAACCAGCAGTGCCGTCATTGAGAGAATTAGTTTTCCGGTCAGGGCCAGTTCAATGGTTTCATAACCCACCCCGAATATTTGCGGGTAAAAAAAACCGATCGCTCCTATGATCAGACCTCCCAGGACGGGTTTCAAGTATTCGGGAACGGCTTTAACCGCATCAAACAAATCTTCAAACTTGTATAGGGTACGGATATAAATCATGGCAAAAATACCGCATGATATCCCCAGTGCGGCGTAAAGCAGCAGTTCCCACAGGTTGTGCAGTGGATAAGCCGGCACCACAAATGCCGGAACATCACCCAAAAAGACCCTGCTTATTGAAGCTGCCATCACCGCTGAAACAATAACCGAGATTAAGTGACTGCCGCTAAATTGTCCCAAAATTATTTCCAGAGCAAAAAGCACCCCGCCAATCGGGGCGTTAAAGGTAGCGGCAATACCCCCGGCCGTCCCGCAAGCAACAAAAGTTTTAATACGCCGGGTATTCACTTTAAAAACCTGGCCGATTACGGAGCCAATGGCCGAACCGATTTGGACAATAGGTCCCTCCCGGCCTACTGAACCGCCGGAACCGATACAGACTGCCGAAGCCAGGGCCTTTGCAACTACTACCCGCGGGCGAATAATACCGCCTTTAAAGGCAACAGCCGCCATAACTTCCGGTACGCCGTGCCCTTTAGCCTCACGGGCAAAAAAGTAAACCAGCGACCCGACCACCAGCCCGCCAAGCGCGGGAATGAATATAACATAATACCCGCCGAGGAAACCCAGTGCTTGACTTCCCCCGTCAAAGAAAAATTGTTTAAAAAATCCGATCAACCACCGGAAACCAATGGCCCCAAAGCCGGTACCAATACCGACGATTACCCCCAGGATTAAATTTATGGATGTTTCCCTCGACCGGAAAAAATCCTGAATGCGAACCCCCCTCATTTTTGTGCTTAACCCTCCTCGCCTAATACAATGCACTAAATATGTAATTGATTAGTTTGTAACTGATACTGAATTTTCTCTGCCGGAGTACTTTTTTCCTGTAAAATATCCAATATTGCTGCTTTTAACGTAATATTTCTATAACACTTCAATATTATATTATACATTATTATGGCATTATTTTTGGTTTCCATTTATTGTACTATTTGGCCAAGCCTTTTCATAAAGTAGCTATAGACAACCTTAAGGCAGGGGAGACATATGGTTAATTTTGTCTGGTTGGGTATGATTGTCTTCGGGATCTTTGTAGCAGCCGTTAACGGAAATATAGAAGTTGTCACCAAGGCGGCCCTGGACGGTGCTGATAATGCGGTGAAAATTTCAATCAGTTTGATTGCCATCATTACATTTTGGCTGGGCATTATGAAACTGACTGAAGAGGCCGGCCTGGTAAGAGCCCTGGCCTGGATAATGCGACCGGTAATGAACTTTATTTTCCCCGGCGTACCTAAAAATCATCCGGCCATGGGAGCAATGATCATGAACCTTTCGGCCAATATTCTGGGTCTGGGAAATGCCGCCACGCCGATGGGGCTCATTGCCATGAGGGAACTGCAAAAGCTGAACCGGGGCCATGATACGGCATCAGATGCCATGTGTACATTTTTAGCCCTGAATACTTCCTGTATCACCCTGATTCCTACCACCATTATCGGTATACGGCTGCTTTACGGGTCGACCGATCCTACCGAAATTGTAGGCCCCACTATTATGGCTACTGCGGTCAGTATGACAGTGGCACTAGTGACGGACCGGCTTTTACGCCTGGTTTATTCCCGCAAGGGGAGGTAGGAAGGTATGTTCGAAATAATTGCCGAGCTATCCCGCTGGGCAATTCCGGTATTACTCCTGGTTGTCCCTCTGATTGCCGCACTGCGGGGAGTAAAGGTTTATGAAACATTTGTGGACGGGGCCGAGGAAGGATTTTCCACGGCAGTTAAAACCATCCCGTACCTGGTAGCAATGTTGGTGGCGATAAGTATTTTTCGCGCCTCCGGGGCCATGGAAGTACTCGTGGCGTTGATGTCGCCCTTTCTGGATACCGTCGGCCTGCCTGCCGAAGTTCTGCCTCATGCCATAATGCGGCCCCTTTCGGGAGGGGCCGCGCTCGGTATCGCGTCGGATATAATTAAAACCTACGGTCCGGACAGTTTTTTGGGGCGTTTGGTTTCTACCATGCAGGGAAGTTGTGACACAACCTTTTACGTGCTGACACTTTATTTCGGTTCGGTCGGTATAAAAAAATACCGCTATTCCATTATTACCGGGCTGGTGGCCGATTTGACCACGCTTACAGCTTCAGTATTCATTGCAAGTGCGCTGTTTTGATTCACGTGATATAATTATATACAAGGGAGATGCGGTAAAGAACCAAAATCAACCTGTAATTGGGCCGAAAAAGGACATTTAGATCCTTTTTAAATTATTTGTAAATATAGGT